>JBFFWJ010000008.1:0-19777 GCA_041570315.1 Longimicrobiales bacterium
GAGCCCGCCGCGGAGCCCGGCGCCGCGCCGCCCGCCGGCTACGCGTGGGTCGTCTTCGGCGCCGACACGGTCGTCGCGGAGGTCGCGGCCACCGCCGACGAGCGCTCCCAGGGCCTCATGTACCGGGACGAGGTCCCCGACGGCACCGGCATGCTCTTCGTCTTCCCGGACTCGCGCATCCGCTCCTTCTGGATGGCGAACACGTACGTCGCGCTCGACATCGCCTACATGGACCCCTCGTACCGGATCGTCGACATCGTCGCGATGGAGCCGCTGGTCACCGACTCCTATCCCAGCAGCGCGCCCGCGATGTTCGGCCTGGAGGTGCGGCAGGGGTGGTTCGCCGAGCAGGGCATCGGGATCGGGGCGCAGGCCGAGATCGTCTTCGGCGTGCAGCGCAGGTAGACGCCCGGATGCCCCCGGGCGGTTCCCCCTAGCGGGCCGCCGCCTCCAGCACGTCCGCCAGCACGGACACGTCCTCGGCGTCGTTGTAGACGTTCGGGGACAGACGCAGGGCCGTTCCGCGCAGGGACGCCGACACGTTTCGGCGCGCCAGCGCGTCCCGCAGCGAGGTCAGGTCCACCGAGGGGGGCATCCTGAGCCCGAAGAGGTGGCCGGCCCGCCACGCCTCGTCCTCGACCGAGTAGCCCAGCTCGGCCATCCGGTGAAGCATGTCCAGGGTCAGCTCCCGGCAGTACGCCTGAATCCGGTCCGCGCCCCAGCCGAGGATCAGCTCGAGGCTGGCCGCGGCGATCGGAGCGAGGAAGAAGTTCGAGCGCTCCGCCACGTCGAAGCGCACGGCCCCGGGCTCGTAGTCGTCCTGGTAGCGCACCAGGTTCTGGAAGTCGCGGCTGTCCTTGCGGGCGATCCACGTCTCCTCGAGCGGCTCGCCGTCGTCGAAGCGGGGGCCGAAGTACGCGAGCGAGAGCGAGTACGGCCCCAGGAGCCACTTGTAGGTGGCGCAGATCAGCGCGTCGGGCCGGACCGAGCGGACGTCCAGGTCGAGCGCGCCCACGGACTGGGTCGCGTCCACCACCAGGGCGGCGCCGACGTCGCGACAGCGCCGACCGACCTCGGCCAGGTCGAATCGCGTCCCGTCGGTCCAGTGCACGTGGGGGACCGAGACGACCGCCGTCCTGCGGTCGATCGCGTCGAGGAGCCGCTCGTTCCATGCGCGCCCGCGCCCGGCCCCCTGGGGCGGCGTCGCGACCCGCAGCTCCGCGCCCGACTCGGCGGCCCTTCGCCGCCACGCGTAGTAGTTGCCCGGGAACTGCTCGTGGGTCACCACCACGTTCTGCCCCGCGGAGACCGGGAGGTTGCGGGCGGCGGTCGCGACGCCATACGAGACGCCCGGCTGGATCGCGACTCGCCCCGGATCGGTGAGGTGCACGAGCTCGGCGAAGCGCTCGCGGAGCGCGTCGGTCTCCCAGAACGCGTCCGGGGGCGTGATGCTCGTCGGCACCCGCTTGCGCTTCAGCGCCTCGACGCCGGCGTCCTCCGCGACGCGGGGGAGGGGGCCCATGTAGGCGCAGTTGAAGTAGTGCTCGTCCCGGGGAAGCCTGAAGTCATCCCGGCGGCACGTCAGCGGCGGCCTCCGGGCCGCCACCCCGCGCTCGCCCCCTCCTTCCCCGGCTGGGCGCAGGTCTTCGTCCCGGGTCCTCTCGGGGGCGCTCACGGATCCGTCGGGCAGGGCGGGTACAGGCCCAGCGTCTCGATGTCGGTGAGGAGCTGATCGTAGACGTCCACCGGCTCTCGGTCCGAGGTGTTCTCCGTCCAGGGCCCGCAGCGCTCGCCGTGCCAGAAGCTCCCCATGTAGCGGATCCGGCCGCTCGCATGGTACACCGTGAGCTCGCCGTGCCACGTTCCCCCGACCAGCGCGCCCTCGATCTCGGTCCTCGTGGAGTCCGCCGGAAAGGGTCGGAAGATCCGGCCCGTGAAGGGCTGCATGGTCTCGGGGGCGTAGTACGTGCTGTCGCGTATGACGAGCTCGCGCAGGTCCCGGGCGGCTTCGCCCTCGCGGCACCCTCCGAGGGCGACGATCGCCAGCAGCAGGCAGACGATCGCCGGACGGCTCGCGCGGACCCGGCGGCTCCGGGCGGCTCGGCCTCGAAGCCCCCCCATCGGTTCGGGAGACACGTCAGCCCGGGAGGCGCAGGGTCGCGACGGCCGCGCCGAAGGGGTGGTCGCGGGTGAAGACCTCGACGGTGACCTCGCCCGCGTCCAACCGCGCGCGCAGCTCCCGGTCCAGCGTGATCGTGCCCACGACCCGGGCCTGTCCCGGCCCGGCCAGCCGGCGGGCGACGAGCAGATCGCCCTCGTCGTCGGGGCGGCGGAGGACGACCGCGTAGACGTCCTCGGGGGCCGCGCCGGTCACGGTCAGGTCGAAGGTCAGCACGTCGGGCGCCGGCTCGAGCCACATGCTTCCGGCGAGGACGACCCCCGAGCGCCGCGCCGGCGCGTAGCCCTCCCCGGTTCCCCGGACCTCGATCGGGAACGGGCCGGGAGCCAGGCCGTCCGCGAGCGGCGGCGTCGACTCCGGCTCGCGGCGGTGGTCCGTCGCCTGCTCGAACGCGAACGCCATGGCGACGAGGCGCGCGTCGTCGAGCACGCGCCCGACCATCTCCATGCCGATCGGCAGGCCGGCCCCGGTGAAGCCGGCGGGGACGCTGATGGCCGGCAGGCCCGTGTTGGCGCTCAGGCTGCAGCTCGAGCCCCGCTGCGGATCGCCGATGACGGCGGGAATCGCGCGCACCGTGGGAAAGACCAGCGCGTCCACGGCATGGCCGTCCAGCGTCGCCACCACGGCCGCGCGCAGGGGCTCGCGCTTGGCGAAGGCGTCGCGGTACTCCTCGCCGTCCCGCTCGGTCGGGGCGTTGCGTCGCCGCATCGCCGGCACGAGCGCCTCGTGCACCAGGCCGAGATCGAGCATCTCCTGCAGCGACGCCACCGGAGCATCCGGCACCCCGGCCAGGTAGTCGATCAGGTCCCACTTGAACTCGTGCCCGATCAGCCCCGAGCCGGCGAGGAGCGAGTCGTATCCGGGGATCTCCACGGTGACCGTGTCGGCCCCGAGCTCGACCATGCGCCCGATCGCCGCGCGCACGATCTCGGCCGCGGCCGCCTCCTCGGGCGCGTCTCCGAAGAGCGCCTCCAGCACCCCGATGCGCGCCCCCCGAAGCGCTGCGGTGTCCAGCGCCTCCACGAACCGCGGGACCGTCCGCCCCTCCAGGATCCTGGTCGCCGGATCCGCCGGGTCCGGGCCCACCGTGGCGTCGAGCGCGATGGCCAGGTCGCGCACGCTGCGCGCGAGCGGTCCCCCCACGTCCTGGGTGTGGGAGAGCGGGACGATGCCGTCGATGCTCGACAGCCCCTTCGTCGGGCGGAGCCCGACCAGGTCGTTGTGCGCGGCCGGGATTCGGATCGATCCGCAGGTGTCGCTGCCCCACCCCACCGCTGCGAAGCTCGCCGCGATCGCGGCGCCGGTGCCGCCGCTCGAGCCCCCCGGGTTCCGGCGGAGGTCGTACGGGTTGCGGGTCTGACCGCCGAGCGAGCCGATCGTGGTGATCCCGCTGGCGAGCTCGTGCATGTTGGACTTGCCCACGACGACCACGCCCGCCTCGCGCAGCCTCGCCACCTGGAAGGCGTCGTCGGGGGCGACGTTGCCCGCCAGCGCGAGCGTGCCGGCGCTGGTCGGCAGGTCGTGCGTGTCGTAGTTGTCCTTGAGGATGATCGGGATCCCGTGCAGCAAGCCGCGCGGGCCGGAGGCCGCGCGCTCCCGGTCGAGCGCCTCCGCCTCGGCGACGGCGTTGGGGTTCAGCCAGATCATCGAGTTCAGCGCGGGCCCGACCTGGTCGTACGCGCGAATGCGAGCGAGGTACGCCTGCGTGATCTCGACCGAGGTGGCGCGGCCGGAGGTCATCGCTTCCTGCAGCTCCGTGATCGTGGCGCCGCGCACCTCGATCTGGGCGTGCGCGGCGGCGGGCGACGCCGCCAGCAGGAGCGCGATCAGTCCGAGCAGCCCGTCGCTACGATACATGCTGTTCCCACCCCGGTTGTCAGGATCGGGTCCGGCTCAGGGGCCCCTCGCCCCGGCGCCCCAGCCTACACCGCCGTCGGCGAAACGACAAAGCCCCCCCTGCGGGCGGGGTGCGCGCGCGGCGCCGGATCGCCTCCTGGGGGCGGGGCGACCCTCCCCGCCTCTTCGGGCTAGAGTCCCAGCCAGTAGTTCACCTTGAGGATGAACCGGTTGTCTGCCGGGGCGTCGAAGAGGGCGCTCCAGTCGCGGGCGAAATCGAAGTCGCCGAGGAGCCCGCGGTCCACCTGCTGCCGCTGCCAGACCAGGAAGATCGTCGAGCCGGGACGGTACTCCCACCGCAGGACGGCGTTGCCGATCAGCGATCGCACGTTGAAGTCGCGGTCCGAGAACGAATAGTCGGTCTCACCGTCTCCGTCGAAGTCCACGTGCTGGCGTCCGTCGACCTCGCAGATGGCGCTCGAGCACCGGGCGCCCGCGTCCCCGGCCTGCCCCTGGGCGAGAGCGTCGAAGTCGAAGGACTTCGAAGCCGCGAGCTGCTTGTACTGCAGGTAGTCACCGGAGGACAGGAGCGGCTGCGCGAAGAGCTGGAGCGAGAGCGTGGGGCTGAACGTCCAGTCCAGGCGCGTCTCCATCGAGAACGTCCTGCGGTCGAGGTCCGCGAACAGGTAGCGCGTACCGAAGGTCGGGTCGAAGGGGAGCACGCTCGTGGCGGTCACGTACTGGTCGCCCGAGCGCTGCCACTCGAAGCCGGGATTGAGGGAGACCGCCACGTTGTCCGACGGCTGGAAGCGCACGTTGCCCCGGATCTGCCGGCTGCCGCCATCCCCGATCCTGTCGTCGCTCGCTTCGAGGTTCAGCCCGAAGCTGACCGCCTTGCGACGGTCCGTGTCGACGTTCACGCTCGCCCGCGTCGAAGCCGGACCGACCATCATCGGGCCTCCGCGGGTCTGCCTGCGGCTCATCTGCTGCGGGGTGTAGGAGACGCTCGTCCGGACGTTCCAGAAGTTCAGGAGCTCGGCGTTCGCGTTCAGCGAGTAGCTGCCCCCGGTGCGCGCGTCGTGCCAGGAGCCGATCGACCACATGTCGTCCAGCGCCTCGTGGCTCCAGTTGTGGAAGCTCATGAGGCTGACGTTGTAGTTGCGAAAGACGCTTCCGGGACGGATCTCGCGGTACCCGAAGCGGAAGCCTCCGTCCAGGCGCTCCGCGTTCGTGGAGAAGCCGAGGTCGTTGACCTCGAAGAGCTCGGAGACCTCCGCGACCCATACCGCGCCCGTCCAGTGCTCGCCCCCGCGCTTGTCGAGCTGCAGCCGCCAGTCCCTGCCACTCACCGAGGTCCGCGTCGGGTCGACGCCGAAGCGTGTGGCGTCGGGCCGCTGCAGGTAATGCGTGCTCGACCGCTGGATGCGCTCCATCGCCGTCTCGGAGCCCCGCACGTGGCTGCCGGCGAAGAAGCCGTACACCGACCAGTTCCGGTCGGCCCACTGGTGCTCGAAGCGGAGCCCGCCGTTGAAGGCCGACGAGGGAAGCCAGTCGAACGAGCCGTCACCCGGAAGCTCCCTGCGCATCGCCGTCCCGATCCCTCGGATCTCGGAGGCCCCTCCGTTGAAGTCCTTGGCGAGGCTCAGCACGCCGAACTCGCTCCGCGGCTCCACGAGGAACTCGCCCCTGCTTCCGTCCTCGTAGAGCCCCCGCCCGCGCTCGGCCCCGGTCACCGCCGCGAGCGCGCCGATGGAGAGGCCGCTCTGGGTCCGTCCCGCGAGCTTGGCCGCCCCGAGGATCGTCGCGTTCTCCGGCACGTCGGCGAAGTCGGCGTCGCCCGGAGGCCCGCCGTGGGGGGAGCGCCCGATGCGCCGCGTGTAGAAGAGCTGGTTCTGGCGGCCCGAGAGGCTGAAGTCGAAGACGCGCGCGTCCTCGACGAAGAAGGGCCGCTGCTCCGGGAAGAACGTCTCGAAGGCGCTCAGGTTGATGACGGCCGGATCCGCCTCGACCTGGCCGAAGTCGGGGTTGATCGTCGCGTCGAGCGTGAAGGCCGCCCCCAGGCCGTAGCTGATGTCCGCGCCGACGCGGCCCCCGGTCGCCGTGCCGTCGAAGAAGGGGTCCCCGGGCGCGGACGGTCCCTGGTGGAAGCTGCTCACCGCGTACGGCAGCACCTCGAGCCGCCGGGAAGGCCGCGCCACCCGCACGCCCTCCATGCGGCCCATCTGGCTCACGATGCCCTTGCGGAGCCTGGACACGAGGGAGTAGTAGCTGCGCTCGTTGCTGGCGACCCGGAAGCGGTGGAAGTTGATGCCCCACGTCTGCAGGTCGTCGGAAGCCTGATAGCGGATCTGCGACAGGGGAATGCGCAGCTCGGCGGTCCACCCCCGGTCGTCCACCTTCACGGCGGAGCTCCAGACCGCGTCCCACGCGCCGTCCATCTGCTCGTCGCTGAAGAAATAGGTGTCCGCCTGGACGTTCGCCGCGCTGACGCGGAAGCTGTAGCCCGTCAGCCCGTCGAGGTTCGGATCGAGGTGCACGCTGAACTGGTCCACCGTGGCGTGACCGTCCCGCCGGGTCAGGCGGCGATCGATCGTCCCGGGGTCGGCGTCCCACATCCTCGCGGCAATCCAGATCGCCTCGTCGCCGAAGAGGACCCGCACCTCGGTGTCGTGCTCGGCCGGCTCGCCCTCGACGGGCTCCTGCTGCGTGAAGCCCGAGAAGACCCGCGCCTCGCTCCAGTCCGCCTCATCCAGGACGCCGTCGATCTCGATGTCGGCGAGATCGCGGTTCGCATCCAGCGGAGCCGGCACGGGGGCGGGCACGCGCCGACCGCCGATCTCGGCCTCGACCGCTTCGACACGCCCCGGCCGCGGCTCGCCGGCCGCGGGCTGCGACTGTCCGGCGACGCTCGCGGGCGCGAGCGCGAGGATCAGCGCAACGAAGCTTCGGATGACGTGGTGCACGAGCGGACCCCGAGCGTGGAGGAGAACAAGACCTTCCACGAACGCCCGTCGCCGCTCATCCCCCTACCGCTCGCTGAGCCACTGCTGGGCGGCCGGATGCAGAGGGACCGGAGGGTTCTCGAGATTCGAGAGGTCGATCTGCTTGGCCATGTCGTGGACCTGCTCTAGGGAGACACGGTCGTTCTCCATGATGTTGAGCAGCGTGCGCACGACATCGCCGTCGAGCGACTCCATCGCGATGATCCAGTTCATCACGGCCAGCGTGACGATCGGCTCCTCCATGCCCGGATACGCCCCGGCCGGGATCACGCTCTCCGAGTAGTAGGGGTAGTCGGCCTCGAGCCGCTCGAGCGCGTCGGGGTCGACGCCCAGAAGCCTGACGCCCGCGGTCGTCGCCGCCTCGAGGACGGCGGCCGCGGGATAGCCGACCGAGATGACCGCCGCGTCGATGGCACCGTCCGCCAGCGCGGCGGAGGACTCGGAGAAGGAGAGGTAGCGCGGCTCCACGTCGTCGTACGTCAGCCCGTGCGCGGCCAGGACGTGACGGGCGAGGATCTCGGTCCCGCTCCCGGGCGGGCCCACCGAGACGCGCATGCCGCGGAAGTCCGCCACGGAGCGGGCGGGCGAGTCTTCGGGGACCATGATGTGCGACAGGTTGGGATACAGCGGCGCGACCGTGCGCAGGCCCGGCACCGCCTGTCCCTCGTAGTCGCCGAGGCCCCGCTGCGCCTCGTACGCCGTGCCGCCGATCACCATGGCCAGGTCCATCTGCCCGGAGTTGAGCCGGTTGATGTTCTCGACGGATCCGCCGCTCACCTCCGCCGTGTATTGCCGGGCCGAGTCGGCGACCGACATCCGGCTCGCGATCGCCCCCCCGAGCGGGTAGTAGATGCCACCCGTGCCCGCCGTGCCGAGCGAGAGGAACGCGACCCGACCCTCGCTTCCGCAGGCGGCGGCGCCGACCAGCGCCAGCACGGCCCCCGCCCCGAATATCCTCTTGACCATCTCGTCGACCATCTCGCCTCCGTGAGAGCAGCGGGCCGCTACGGCGCCGCGGTGCGCCGCGAGTCCCGCTCGTCAGCCCTCAAAAAGACAACGGCGAAGGCCAGAAGCCCAGCCCCGTCGGTCAGGAGGTCCGGATAGACGAGCAGGAGGGCGGCGACCAGGGCAACCGCGCGCTCCCACCATCCGAGCCGCTTGCGGGCGTACCCGACCGCCGCCGCGGCGAGCGCCGTGACGCCGAAGAGCGCCGTCATCGTGGCGAGCAGGATCTGCGTCACGCTGCCGACCATGAGCAGCTCGGGGCCGTACACGAACATGAACGGAACGATGAAGCCCGCGCCGGCGAGGGCGGCCGCGACGAAGGCCGTCCGCAGCGCCGGCGCGCCCGCGATGCCGGCCGCCGCGAAGGCGGCGAGCGAGACCGGGGGCGTGACGTTGGAGATGCACCCGAAGTAGAAGATGAAGAGGTGGGCCTGCAGGAGCGACACGCCCAGCTGAACGAGCGCGGGCGCTCCCAGGGCGGCCAACACGACGTACGCCGCCGTGGTCGGCAGCCCCATCCCCAACACGATCGAGCCCAGCGCCGTCAGGAGGAGCGCCGGAAGCAGCTCCCCGCCCGACAGCGTGATGATGAGCTCCGACATGCGGAGCCCGATTCCGGTCAGCGACGCCACCCCCACGACGATGCCCGCGGCGGCGCACGCGGCGGCGACCTGGACCGCGCCCTGCCCGGCGCGCTCCATGATCTCGCGCAGCTCCCGAGGCGACGGCCGCGTGGAGGGGCGCAGGACCGCGATGATCAGGGCGGAAGCCACGCCCCAGAAGGCGGCGCGCATCGGGGATCGGCCCATGCCGAGCAGGACCACGATGATCGCGAGTGGGAGCAGCAGGTGCAGCCGATCGAGGACCGGCTCGGATGCCTCGGTACCCGCCGGCTCGATGCCCATGCGCGCGGCCCGGAAGTGGATGGCCGCCAAGAGCGCCGCGTAGTAGAGGACCGCCGGGATGATCGCCGCGACCGCGACGTCCAGGTAGGGAATGTTGGTCCACGTGGCGAGGATGAACGCGCCCGCGCCCATGACGGGCGGCATGAGCTGGCCTCCCGTGCTCGCCGCGGCTTCGATCGCGCCGGCGAAGAAGGGGCGGAAGCCGGCGCGCTTCATCAAGGGGATCGTGAAGGTGCCGGTGGTGACCACGTTCGCCACGGCGCTGCCCGACAGCGAGCCCATGAAGGCGCTCGCGACGGCGGCGGTCTTCGCGGGCCCGCCGCGGGTCCGGCCGGCCACACGGTTGGCGAGAGCGATCAGGAGCGCGCCGCCGCCCGCCGTGTCGAGCACCGCCCCGAAGAGGACGAAGAGATACACGAAGCTCGCGGACACGCCGAGCGGGATGCCCCAGATCCCCTCCGTCGACAGGTAGAGTTGCTCGATGACGCGCGTCGCGTCGTAGCCACGGTGCGCCAGAAACCCGGGGAGGTACGGACCGGAAAACGCGTAGCCGAGCGCGAGCAGACAGACCGCGACCAGCCCCCACCCCGTCGCGCGGCGCGCGAGCTCCAGGGTGAGGAGCACGCAGACCGCGCCCATCGCGAGGTCCAGCGCCGTCGGCATCCCGGAGCGCACGACCAGCTCGTCTGCCTCGAGCGCGAGATACGCGCACACCACCAGGGAGAGTCCCGCGAGCACCCAGCCGAGGCCGCTCAGGAGACGCTCCCGCGCGGGATTGGGCTCCTCCTCCTCGCGCAACGTGCGCTGAACACCGACGCCCAGGAACCCGAGCGTGGCCATCAAGCCCAGATGCACGGGCCTCTGGATGAGCGCGGTGAAAGGGGACACGCCCGCCGCGTACATGTGGAAGAGCGCCGCCACGATGGAGGTGGCGGCGACGACCCACGCGGCGAGGCGCGTGCGCTGGGCGGTCATGCGCCTCCCGACCCCCGAAGCGACCCGGTCCGCGAGGGCCACCCGACCCCGGGATCTCCTACATGAAGCGGCCCGCCACCAGGGCGAAGGCGAGCAGCACGCCGAGGCCGACCGCGGCGGCGCTGCCGAAGCCGCGCCTCCGGTCGATGGCGTGCGCACCCTGAGCGAAGACCAGCGTTGCCCATATCTGAGAGAGGTCCAATGCCCTGAGGACGTTCAGGAAGTAGCCGTCCGGCAGGAAGAAGAAGAAGCTCGCGAGGTTGAGCGTGAACTGCGGGTTCTCGGTCGCGATCCGGAGCGGCGCGACCAGGAGGCCGAACACGGCGGCAATGAACCACGCGTGCGCCAGCATCGCAAGGTACTGCTTGAAGCGGCCCTCGTCCCCGAGGATGAACGCGAAGATCAGCGTGTACAGGCCCGCGAAAACGAAGGTGAAGAGGACCGTGCTCAACACCGCGAAGGTCGGGAACACGAAGCGCATCAAGTCGCGCATGCGCTGGGGGAGCTCGGGGAAGTCCACCCCGCGCTCCATCGCAGCCTGACGCTGGGCCTCCAGAAAGAGGTCCACGGGGATCAGCGCGGTCGCCACCCCCACGACGACGGCCGAAACCAGCATGGCCCCGAGCCACCTCGGGTCGGCGGCCAGCTGTTGGGTGAGCGCGCCCGGGCTGACGAAGACGGACACGAGACGCTTCGGCAGCGAGGGGAGCTCGATCGTCTCCCGTTGCGGCTGCCGGTGATCCGGCTCCTCCTGCGTTCGACCTTCGACGCCGGAGTCCTCCATGCTCGGTTCCATGCGGCTGCCTCCTCGATCGGGTCCGACCGACCTGCGGCGATTCCTTCGCCCACGGGCCGGGCACCGGAAATATCGGAGCGCTCCTCGCCCGCGGCGAGCCTTCGCACGCGACCGCGCACCACCTGCGGCCGGGCGGGACACGCTCGAGCCCGGTCCCCGCGGGGGGAGCCGACACCCCTGTCGCGGTTCGCTCGATGGTGCTAGCTGTCAGCCGCAACATGGCACCGCGCGTCCTCATCGCCTCCCACAGCCATCGACTCATGTCTCGCCGCCGCTATCTGCACCCGCTTCGCTGCGCCGCCGTCACGGCGGGGGCCCTCACGGCGGGGCTCCCGTCTTCGGCGCTCGCCCAGGGGTCCGACGAGCTCTTCGCCGGTGACTCGGTGAGGGTCGAGCTCCCGGGGTCGGACGCTTCCGATCCCGCGGCCGTGGAGCGCTTCGTGGGCAGCGTCCTCAAGGTCGAAGGCCGACAGGTCACGGTGATCGCGCGGGAGCCACCCCGGTGCATGGCGGGGCTGGCGCACGGGGAGGGACCGACCTGCAGCCTGGGTCCGTTGATCTACCACACGGTGGAGCTGGGCACCGTCAGGATCGAAAGGCGTCAGGTCAGAAGCGACCGCACGAAGCGCATGCTCCTGGGCGGCGTCGCGGGAGGCGCGGCTCTCGGTGCGGCCGGCTACGCGCTTGGCCCGAGCCTCGGCTTCGGTTCGGCCGGCGGCTGCCGGGCGGGCCCGGGGTACCGCTGTGACTCCGACCGTCTTCCGGGTGAGACGGCCGCCGAAGCCGAGGAGCGCCTCGCAGCCGAGCAGAAGGTGTCGGACCAGCGACGCGGCGCGCTGTTCTTCGGCGTGATCGGGGGCACGCTCGGCGCGATGCTCGGCAGGAGGCTCTCCGTCGGATGGGTCGACATCCACCCGACCGTGCCGGCCGCCCGCGATGAGCCGTGGGGCCTGTCGCTGCACCTTCCCGCGGGTGGCCCGTAGCCGGCGCCGGTAGCGCCGGCGGATCATCCGAGCACGCCGCCCGAGGCGTTCCCCCCGGTCCGGTCAGGCCGACGGCACCAGGAGGTTCCGGCCGACCTCCCGCGACCCTTTGCCTAAGGGTCGGGCGCCGGAAATATTCGGAGCTCCAGCGCGCGAGACGAGCCCGTGCGCCTTTTCACAACCGCCTCCGGTCGATCCAGCCATGCACGCGCTCCGCCTCCGCGGCCCGTCCGCGCTTCCCTCCGTTCCGGCCCTCGGCCTCTTCCTCACGCTGACCCTCGCGCTCGCCGCCGCACCGGCCGACGCGCAGGAGGGCGCGGACGAGCGCAGGGAGCAGGATCTGCCGCTCCAGGGGTGGGCGGAGAACCGGATGCTGCCGATCGACCTCACCGAGGGCAGCTGGATCTCCGTCGACGTCAGCCCCGACGGGCGCACCGTCGTCTTCGACTTCCTCGGTGACCTGTTCACGGTGCCGATCGAGGGCGGAGACGCGACCCAGGTGACGTCCGGCATGGGCTTCGACGCGCAGCCGCGCTTCTCGCCCGACGGAGCGTGGATCGCCTACCAGTCCGACCGGGACGGGGGCGAGAACCTCTACGTGATGGCGGCCGACGGCTCCGATACCACGCAGGTCACCACCGGAGGCGCGAACCGGATCGAATCGCCGGAGTGGACGCCCGACGGCGAGTACCTCGTCGTCTCGAAGGGAGGCTTCCGCAGCGGGCTGCCGAAGCTGTGGCTCCATCACCGGGACGGGGGTGGCGGCGCGCAGCTCATCTCCGAGCCGGAGAACCTCAAGACGATCGGCGCGGCCTTCGGCCCGGAGGAGCGCTACGTCTGGTTCGCGCAGCGCACCAACGACTGGCAGTACAACGCCCAGTTCCCCCAATACCAGCTCCGGGTCTACGACCGGGAGAC
Source organism: Longimicrobiales bacterium (assembly GCA_041570315.1). Lineage (GTDB taxonomy): Bacteria > Gemmatimonadota > Gemmatimonadetes > Longimicrobiales > Gaopeijiaceae > JBFFWJ01. The sequence continues at coordinate 12,600 of JBFFWJ010000008.1, forward strand.
CGGCGAGACGTACGCCCGCTCGAGCCGATACGGCTCCGGCATCCGCCCGACGCTCTCCCCGGACGGGCGCTGGCTCGTCTACGGCACTCGCCACGAGGAGCACACCGGGCTGGTCCTGCGCGACCTCGACTCGGGGGACGAGCGCTGGCTCGCGTACCCGGTACAGCACGACGATCAGGAGTCCAGGGCGTCGCGGGACGCGCTTCCCGGGATGAGCTTCACGCCGGACTCGGAGCACCTCGTCGCCAGCTACGGGGGCAAGATCTGGAAGATCCCGGTCGCGGGCGGTCCGGCCGCGGAGATCCCCTTCCGCGTGCGCTTCGACCTCGAGGTCAGCCCGGCCGCGGAGTTCGACTACCCCGTGTCCGACGAGCCCCGCTTCGTCGTGCGCCAGATCCGCGACGCCGCGCCCTCGCCCGACGGCACGCGGGTGGCCTTCACCGCCATGGACAAGCTCTGGGTCGCCCGCGCGGACGGATCGGACGCGCGTCGCCTCACCGAGGCGACGGGGGTCTCCGAGCACAGCCCGGCGTGGTCGCCGGATGGCGGGTCGATCGCGTACGCGACGTGGGAGGGAGAGGAGGGATGGCTGTATCGCGTGGATGCGGAAGGGGGGCCGGCCCGGCGGGTCTCGGTCGACGCCGGCCTCTACCTGTCGCCCGCCTGGTCGCCGCGCGGCGACCGCATCGTTGCGCTCCGGGGCTCGGCCCAGGCCTTCCGAAACAACCCCGGATCTCGGCCCGCCTCCGTGGCGAACGAGATGGTCTGGTTTCCTGCCGAGGGAGGCGAGCCCACGCACGTCGCGCCGATGAGCGGCACGCCGCGCCCGCACTTCACCCAGGACCCCGAGCGGATCTTCTACCTGGACGGCTCGGACGGGCTGGCGTCCGTGCGCTGGGACGGCACCGACCTGAAGCACCACGTGCGCGTGCGCGGCCGCACGCCGCCCGGGTTCCCGAGCCCGGCCAACGCCGAGGAGATCCTGATGGCGCCTCGCGGCGACCAGGCGCTGGCCGTCGTCGAGGACGAGCTCTTCGTGGTGACGGTGCCCAGGGTCGGGGGCGAAACGCCCACGATCTCCGTGGCCGACCCCGACGACGCGCAGTTTCCGGCCCGGCGGGTCTCGACCGTGATGGGCGGCGAGTTCCCCGCCTGGAGCGCGGACGGCCGCGCGGTCCATTTCTCGCTCGGCAACGCGCACTTCGTCTACGACCTGGACGCCGCCGAGGCACACGACGACTCCGTGGCCACGGCGCGGCGCGCCGCGCCGCCGGAGGAGGAGGAGCAGGAGGAGGCAGAGGAGGTGGAGGAGGACGAGGACGGGACCGGCGAGGACGACGGGTACCGGGCGAGCGAGGTCCGCGTCGAGATCACGGCCGCTCGGGACATCCCGCGCGGGACCGTCGTCCTGCGCGGGGCGCGCGCGGTCACGATGGTCGGCGACGAGGTCATCGAGAGCGCGGACGTCGTGGTGCGCGACAACCGCATCGCGGCGGTCGGAGCGACCGGCTCGGTCGCCGTCCCCGAAGGAGCCGAGGTGCTCGACCTCTCGGGCAAGACGATCCTGCCGGGCTTCGTGGACACGCACGCGCACATGTGGCCCTCCTGGGGCACGCACAAGAAGCAGCCCTGGATCTACCTCGCCAACCTCGCCTACGGCGTGACGACCACGCGCGACCCGCAGACCGCGACCACCGACGTGCTGTCGTACGCCGACATGGTGCGCGCCGGCGAGATCCTCGGGCCTCGCGTGTACTCGACCGGCCCCGGCGTATTCTGGCAGCAGAACGTGCGGGACTACGAGCACGCGCATACGCTGCTGAGCCGCTACAGCGACTACTACGACACGAAGACGATCAAGATGTACGTCTCCGGGAATCGACAGCAGAGGCAGTGGATCATCGAGGCGGCCCGCGACCTGCGCCTGATGCCGACCACGGAGGGGTCGCTCAACCTCAAGCAGAACCTCACCGAGACGATCGACGGGTACCCGGGGCTGGAGCACTCGATGCCGGTGTATCCGCTGTACGACGACGTGGTTCGGCTCTTCGTCGAGGTGGGCCGCGTCTACACGCCGACGCTTCTCGTCGCCTACGGGGGACCCTGGGCGGAGAACTGGTTCTTCGAGACGGAGGAGGTACACGACGACGCGAAGCTCCGGCGCTTCACCCCGCACTCGGAGATCGATCGGATGACGTTGCGCCGGCCGCAGTGGTTCCGAGCCGAGCAGTACGTCAGCTCCGACCACGGAGCCTTCGTCAGGGACCTCGTCGAGGCCGGCGGCCGCGTGGGTGTCGGCAGCCACGGTCAGCTCCAGGGACTCGGGTACCATTGGGAGCTCTGGGCCGTCGCCTCGGGCGGGCTGTCGAACCACGACGCGCTCCGGGTTGCGACGATCTTCGGAGCCCAGGCGATCGGGCTCGACGGGGACGTGGGCAGCATCGAGGCGGGCAAGCTCGCCGACCTCGTGATCCTGGACGCGGACCCGCTCGACGACCTGCGCAACACGAACACGGTCGACCGGGTGATGCTGAACGGAAGGCTCTACGAGGGCGACACCCTGACCGAGGTCTGGCCGCGCCAGCGAGAGATCGAGCCGCTCTGGTGGTGGAGCGACGAGCCCGGAGCGGAGCTGCCGGGGGTGGGCCGGTAGGAGCCCTCCCGGCCGCTACCGGCTCCGGAGTCGGGCGCGCTGCACCGACTCGAGCTCGATCGGCAGCGGGAGCGGCACGATCGGCACCTGGACCTCGCCCCGGCCCCGGCCGTTGCGGACCAGCTCGAACATCACGCCCGCCTCGGTATCCCAGAGCACGTGCCCCTCGACGTCGAGGGTGGATTCCTGCGCGACCGGCGTGCCCGCCAGGTCCATGGAGTTGCTCGACTCGGTCGTCCCGGACAGGGAGATCTTCAGGAGATCACGACCTTCCACCACGGTGTCGCCCACGACCGTGTACTCGATCACGCTGGACTCTGACGTAGCTCCGAGCTCGGCGTCCCCTTCGTAGGAAAGCGTGTCCACCCACTGGTCGCCCGGGGCCACCACCCGATCGGGAAGGCCGGGAAAGAAGGTGTGCGCGGTCGTGAGACCGGAGATCATCCGGCCCGCAGCCTGGGAGACCTCGGGGGCGGCGGTCACGGTGGCGTTGCCGCGACGGTCGAGCGAGAAGACGAGCGCCCCCTGCACGTCGCTCTCGTCGGCGGGCTCGGGCGACGCCATGGGCATGCTCACCGTCGCGGCGAGCCTCTCGACCGTCAGCGTCACCTCGACCCCGTCCGGAGCCGGCCCGAAGGCGACGCCGTAGTCGGCGCTTCCGCGCAGCCCGATCTCCATGCGCTGGCCCATGACCGCCGCGGTGACGAGCGTCGTGTCCCCGTAGGCGTACGTCACCTCGGGCTCGGCGGGAACTCCGTAGCCCAGGCTGGCCGGGCCGGAGCCCGCACAGGCGGCGAGCGCGAGGATGGGCACGAGCGAGAGCAGGGGGCTGCGCATGTTGGTCTCCTGTGAGGTCGTTACCGGCCCGCCCGAAGCGCCGCTTTCGCGTCGGGCCGCCCTTCCCGGCGGCCCATCGGCCCAAGCCGCGCGAAGCCGCTTTGCGGCGGTGCCGGTCTCACCCCGCGCCCTTGGCCGCCGATCGGTGAATAGATATCGTGAGTATTCCGATTCGGCGAGCTTCAGGGCGGCCGAACGAGAGGGGAGCGCACCGCAGCCAGGCATTCATGAGCTACCGCACCAATCCCGACCGCATCCTCGACAACATCGACCGGGCTCGCAGCCGCGATGCCGAGTCGGCGGGTCTGTACGTCGAGCGACAGGCGATGGGACGGGACCTCGACACGGAGATCCCGGACCTGGACGCCACGACGGCAGAGCGTCTGCGGCGGATCTTCCAGATCCTCGAGCGCGCCTACACCAAAGCGGCGCAGCGCACCGAGCTCGGGCGGCTGGCCTCGCGGTTCCAGGCCGTGGGTGACATCCACCATCACCACGCCCGTGGCGACGTCAGCATCTCGATCCAGTACCTGGATCACGATCGCTACGACGACGTCGGCGTGTCGCCCTTCGAGATCAAGCCGTACGAGATCGCCGACGCCAAGAAGGAGACCAAGACGAGCCGGGCCGACGTGAACGCGCTCAAGGTCCTGCGCAAGGAGCTCCGCGAGGGCATCCTGAGCGCCTATCAGAAGCTCGAGCCCCGGATCCGGGACGCGATTCGCGACCGAGCCGACATGGGGCACGTCCAGGTCCAGGTGACGGTGGATCTGCGCCCGGCGGAGTGACCGCACGGGTCCTCTTCATCTTCCTCGACGGCGTCGGCATCGGGCCGGCGAATCCCGAGGTCAACCCGTTCGTGCGGGCCGGCACACGGATTCCCACCCTCCAACGGCTGACGGGTGGGCGAATACCTACCCTCGACGATCCGACCGTGGAAGGCCCCGATGGGACGTCGTTCCCCCTTGACGCGAGCCTCGACGTCGAGGGAACGCCGCAGAGCGGGACCGGCCAGGCCGCGCTCCTGACCGGCGAGAGCGCAGCCGAGATCTACGGACGGCACTTCGGCCCCTGGACGCCCGTCCGGCTCCGCCCCCTGGTCGAGGAGCGCAGCGTTCTGCGCCGAGCGGCCGAGGCGGGCGGCACCGTCGCCTTCGCCAACGCGTACCCCCGCGGATGGCCGGGCCCTCGCGGTGGCCGCCGCATCGCGGCTCCTCCGCTCGCGGCCCGTGCCGCGGGCGTGCTCGACCGGCACGAGGAGGCGCTCGGCGAGGGGCGGGCGGTGTCCAGCGAGATCGTCAACGACGGGTGGCGTCGCCACCTGGGCCACGACTGGCTTCCAGCGGTCACCCCACGGCAGGCGGGCGCGAACCTCGCCCGCATCGCGGCGAGCGCCGACCTCACCCTCTACGCGCACTACGCCACCGACACGGTCGGTCACCGGGGCGGCATGGACGAGGCGATCGCGGCGCTCGAGCGGGTCGACCGGTTCCTCGAGGGCGTGACCGCGAGCCTGGATCCGTCCACCCTGCTCCTCGTGGCCAGCGACCACGGGAACCTGGAGGACGTGCGCGGGGGGCACACGACGAACCCGGTGCTCGGCTTCGCTTCGGGCCCCGGGGCGGAGCGGGCGCCGCGGCTGAAGGACGTGAGGCAGGTGGCGGGGTTCGTCCTCGAGTCCATGCGGCGCTCGGCCTGGAGCCGGGCAAGCGAGCGCTGAAGGCCCGTCGTCCCAGCTTCCCATCCCAAGAGCCCGTCGCCCCCTCCAACATGGGCGATGATCGTCCGAGCCAAGATCCTGGGACAGCTCCTCCTCGAGTGCGGTGCGGTGGCGCCGCGCAGCCTCGAGGATGCCCTCGGCCCGGCCCGTCGTCCGGGCGAGCGGATCGGGGAGACCCTCGTCCGGCTGGGCGCGGTCTCCGCAGAGGAGGTGGCACGCGCGCTCTCCGTCCAGCTCGGCCTCCCGTTCCGCCCGACCCCCCTCCGAGTCGCCCCCGACGCCACGCGCCTCGTGCAGGAGGAGCTCGTGCGCTCGCACGCGGTCCTCCCGCTCACGGTCACCGGGCGGACCCTCACCGTCGCGATGGCCGATCCCCTCGACCTCAGGGCCGTCGACGACCTCCAGTTCCAGACGGGCCGCAGGGTTCAGCCCGTCGTCGCGTCGCCCGAGGCGGTCGCGGAGGGGATCGACCTCCACTACGGGGACGGGATCGCCGAGCTGCTCGATGCGCTTCCCGAGGAGCTGCGCGCCGAGCAGCCGGCGGCCCGGCAGGTCCCTCTGGAGGCGGCGACCCGGCGTGCCCCCGTCGTGCGCCTCGTCGATCACATCCTGCGCAGCGCCATCGACGAGGGGGCGAGCGACATCCACGTGGAGGAGACGGGCCGGGACGTCCGGGTCCGCGTGCGCATCGACGGCGTGCTGAGGCCCCGGGCCGACCTGCCGGCCGCCTCGCGCCGAGCCGTGCTGTCCCGCCTCAAGGTGATCGCCGGCATGGACATCTCCGTCCGACGCCGCGCCCAGGACGGGCGCATCACCCTCACCCACCACGACCGCGAGCTCACGCTCCGGCTCAGCACGCTTCCGGTGAACGGGGGCGAGAAGGCGGTCGTGCGCATCCTCGATGCCCACGCCGCGCCGACCGGGCTCTCCGGCCTCGGCATGGCCCCGGCGGACCTCCGGGCGCTCCGGCGCCTCCTGGCGCGGGGCGAGGGCGTGATCCTCGCGGCGGGACCCACCGGGAGCGGAAAGAGCACCACGCTCTTCGCCGCCCTCTCCGAGGTCGACCGCGAGGCGCACAACGTCGTGACGCTGGAGGATCCGGTGGAGTACGCGCTCGAGGGCGCGAATCAGGTCCAGGTCGATGCCCGCGCGGGCCTCGGCTTCGCCGAGGCGCTGCGCTCCGTGCTGCGGCAGGATCCGGACGTCGTGATGGTCGGCGAGATCCGCGACCGCGAGACCGCCGAGATCGCGATGGCCGCCGCGGTCACCGGCCACCTCGTGCTCTCCACGATCCACACGACGGACGCCCCGGGCGCTGTCACCCGGCTCCTGAACATGGGCGTGCCGCCCTTTCTGGTCGCGGGCGGGCTGTCGGGGGTCGTGGCGCAGCGGCTCGTGCGCAAGCGGTGCGTCGTCTGCCGGGGCCGCGGCTGCGAGCAGTGCGACGGCGGCTCGCGCGGCAGGACCGGCGTCTACCAGGTCCTGACGGTCTCGGATCCCCTGCGCGACGAGATCTGCCGCGACGGAGCCTCGGCCGCTCTGCGCCGGCTCGCGCTCGAGAGCGGCATGGGCACGTTGAGCGGCGACGCGCGCCGGGCGGTCGAGACCGGGCTGGCCACCCCGCACGAGGCGGCTCGCCTCATCCGCGGGGCCGGTGACGTCGGCGCGCCGTGCCCCGCGTGCGAGGCCGACGTTCCCCCGGGTGCCGCCGGCTGCCCGGGGTGCGGGCGGCGAACCGGCCGACGCTGCGCGTGCGGACGGGACCTCCGGCCAGGCTGGCGCTTCTGCCCCTGGTGCGTCCGCGAGGTGAGCCCATGAGCGGGTGCCGACCGCACGAGCCCCCGCCGTTGCCCTCGAATGGGGCGCCAGTAGCAACGTGGCGGGTTTTATCGGTTGCCGCGGAATTACCGGTGACAGCAATATTGTCACCGGCAGCTACAGCTCCAGCGGAGGTGACAGTGATGGTGA
>JBFFWJ010000009.1:0-19769 GCA_041570315.1 Longimicrobiales bacterium
ATCGCCCGGGCTCGTTTGGCAGGTGGCCGGGACGCCACGGGTCCGATCCGCGGTCTCGGCTCCTCTCTGCGCGCGAAGCTCGGAGGATGCCGCCGGTGGAAGTCGGTCGCGTCCTGGTAGGCCCGAGCCACGGCGATCAGCGTGGCTTCGTCGTAGAGCCGCCCGATGATCGTGATCGCGTTGGGGGAGCCGGGATCGGTGAACCCGTTCGGAAGCGAGATCGCCGGGTGGCCGGTCAGGTTCGTGACCAGGGAGTTGTCGCCCCTCTGCGCGGGCGCGAGGTACACGTCCACCTCGGCCATCATGCGCGCCATGTCCTGGCCCAGCAGGGTCCGGATCCGGTTCGCCTGGATGTACTCGGCAGCCGGGATGAAGCGGGCCGTGCGCAAGACGTTCGGCCACGCGTCGACCACCTGACGCGGGAGACGGTCGTCCAGCCCCGAGCGGGTGATGACGTCGAAGGACGCGGCCGCCTCCGCCCCCAGGATCAGGGACAGCGCGGACACCGGACGATCCGGCAGCGCCAGCGGAACGAGGCGCGCGCCCAGCGAGCGGAAGACGTCGAGGGAGGCGCGGTCGAGGGCGGCACCGGGCTCGTCGCCCTCGAAGTCGGCGGCCAGATACCCGACCGTGAGCGCGGACCAGTCGACGCCCGGCCGGTGGTTGAAGGGCGCGTCGACCGCGCTCCCGTCGATGCCATCGCTGCCGCGGATGGCCTCCAGCACCATCCCGCAATCCTCGGCGGCCCGGCAGATCGGACCCACCTTGTCCATCGACCAGCTCACGGCCATGCCGCCCGCCCGGCTCACCCGGCCGAACGTCGGTCGCAGCCCGGTCACCCCCGTCGTCGACGAGGGAGACACGATCGAGCCCCACGTCTCGGTCCCGATCGCGAACGGCGCCACCGCCGCGGACACGGCCGCCGCCGACCCCGCGGAGGACCCGCTCGAGCCCTCGTCGAGGTTCCAGGGATTGCGCGTCTGTCCTCCGTGCCACACGTCGCCCCAGGCGAGCGCGCCCAGGCTGACCTTGGCCAGGAGCACGGCTCCGGCCTCCTCCAGCTTCGTGGCCACCGTGGCGGTCCCCGCCATGTCCTCGAAGCCCTGCGCGCTCGCCCCCCAGGTGGTCGGATGACCCTCCAGGGCGAAGAGGTCCTTGAGCACGTAGGGAATCCCGTGAAGCGGGCCGCGATACCGCCCGGCGGCGAGCTCCCGATCGGCCCGCCCGGCCTGTTCGCGAGCGACGTCCTCCAGGAGCGTCACGACGAGGTGCAGCTCGGCGTCGTAGCGCCGGAGCCGATCCAGGTACATCTCCGTGAGCTCCACCGAGCTCACCTGGCCGGTCCGGATCAGCTCGGCGAGCTCGGGGATCGTCCAGAACGCCACATCCTCGAGGACGGGCGGCCGCTCGACGCCCCCGACGTGCGTCCACGTCGGACCCGTGTCGCTCGCGGGCAGCTCCCAAGCCGGAGGCTGGGGCTCGAAGTGGAGCGCCGGCATCACCGACTGGTCGGGGGCCGCGTCCCGAATGAGCCCGTAGCTGTCCCGGAGCGCGGCCAGGTCCTGGAAGAATCGCTGCCGCTCCAGAAGCTGGCGGCGCTCCGCCGGGCTGAACTCGAGCCCCAGGAGGCGCTCGGCCTCACGGATCGCTTCCAGCGTGATCGGCTCGTCGGTGGCCTGAGCCGCTCCCTCGAAGGCCCACAGGCCCGTTGCGACGGAAAGCGCCACGACCAGCCTGGTTCCTGCGACCTTCGCTCTGTCCGTCACGCGCATGGGCCTCCCCCTTTCGCGGCGTCTCTTCGGGTCGGGCTCACCCCGGCGCGCCGGGTCCCGACCAGTCGCCCGGGACTCGGCCCCGCCCCGCCCTCGCTCAGCGACAACGTGCTCCGGGTGCCCGCTCCGGTCCAGTCCCGGCGGGCCGAGACCTCGCACGCGGGTCGCGTGCGCGGGCCCCCGGGGGAGTCGTGGCTTCCTCCCCGTGGGAAGCCCGATCCCCGGGACCGCGCAGCAGGACACCGCGCACGTCTTTCCGACTCCCCGACTCGACCGTAAGATCGGCACCCCTTGGTTTCATGAGCGACGCCGAGCGGCCCACCCTCTCCCCCACGGGCGCGGCGGCCGGCACACCTGGCTCCACGCCGGAGGCATGAACATGCGCATGCGTCATCCACCCTCCTTGAGTCCCGGGTCCTTTCCGAGGAGCTCCCCAGCGGTGCGGGCGCCGTTCCTCGTGGCGGCCGCCCTCTTCGTCGGCCTCGGAGCCATGTCACCGCTTGCCGCTCAGAACCAGATCGGCGGGCGTGTCGTGGATGCGAGCACGAACCAGCCCCTGGCCGGCGCACAGGTCTCCATCCCGGGGACGGGCCGCGGCGGCCTCACCCAGGCCGACGGCCGCTTCCTCATCCTCGACGTGCCGCAGCAGACGGTGACGCTCGAGGTGGTCCTCCTCGGCTACCGGACGTGGAGCCAGGAAGTCCAGCGCGGGACGCTCGACCTCGAGGTGCGCCTGGAGTCGCGGGCGCTGGAGCTGGACGCCATCGTGGTCACGGGGACGGCGGGAGCGCAGCAGGCGCGCGCGCTGGGCAATACGGTCGGGACGGTCGAGGCCGGTCGGCTCACGCAGGTGTCACCACTGTCGCACGTGGAATCGCTTCTCACCGGGGCCGTACCGGGCGTCAACGTCGGCATCGGCGGCGGAGAGGTCGGGACGGGCTCGAACATCCGCATCCGCGGGGCGAGCTCGATCTCGCTCAGCTCCCAGCCGCTGGTCTACATCGACGGGGTGCGCGTGAACGGCAACAACGCCGACGTCGGCGGCGGGGTGGGCGGAGTCGGCGTCGACAACAGCACACCCCCCTCGCGTCTCAACGACATCAACCCCGAGGACATCGCCTCGATCGAGATCATCAAGGGCCCGGCCGCGGCCACGCTGTACGGGACCGAGGCCTCGAACGGGGTCATCAACATCATCACCAAGCGCGGCGAGCGGGGCGACGCGCGCTTCACCCTCCAGGTGAAGCAGGGGGGCAACTTCATCGGTGACCCCGAGGAGTACTTCCCGAGCACGTACTTCCGCTGCTCCGGGACGTCGGGCAGCTGCACCGCCGGCGAAGTCACGGAGTTCAACGTTCTGCGCGAGGATCGCATCCGGAACGGAAACGAGTGGTTCCAGACTGGCCAGGCGCAGGGCTACGCGGCCAGCGTGAGCGGGGGCACCGACGACCTTCGCTACTACTTCTCCGGGGACTGGGACCGCGACGAGGGGATCGTCGACTACAACTGGCAGAACCAGCTCCGGGGCCGCGCGAACCTCAACTGGACGCCGCGAGACGACCTCGACCTCAACTTCGGGCTGAGCGGGGTGCGCTCCAAGCTCTCGTCCAGCTCGGCCAACCAGCCGGTCACGACCGCGATCCTGTGGTCCTGCTTCGGCGGCTGCGAGGAGGGCTCGGGCGCCAACAACCCGGTCGACGGGCCCGCGCGCGGCTACATCGGATACCTTCCCGAGGTGCTCGCCGACTCGGTCGCCGGCTTCCAGTCGGTGAACCGGACGATCTACAACTTCAGCGCGACGCACCGGCCGACCAGCTGGCTCACCCACCGACTCACGTGGGGCGCCGACTGGACCGAGACCAACAACACGCAGCTCTACCGCCCGATCAACGGTCCGGGCCACTTCCAGCCCCAGGGGTCGAAGTCGGCGCAGCGCCAGACGGCGCAGTTCGTCACCGCCGACTACTCGGCCACCGGCACGTACGAGCCGACCGAGAGCATCTCGCTGGCAACCTCGGCGGGCGTCCAGTACTACCAGAAGCAGCTCGACTGGATCTACGCGCTCGGCTCGAATTTCGCCGTGGCCACGCTCGAGACGGTGAGCGCGGGCGCGCAGAAGGACGCCGCCGAGGGCTTCGTCGAGAACAAGACCTTCGGCGCGTACCTCCAGGAGCAGTTCTCCTGGCAGAACCGGCTGTTCCTGACCGCCGCAGTCAGGGGCGACGACAACTCCGCCTTCGGACAGGATTTCGACTTCGTCCTGTACCCGAAGGTGAGCGCGAGCTGGGTCGTCTCCGAGGAGTCGTTCATGGAGCCGATCGAGTGGATCCAGGACCTCCGCGTCCGGGGCGCTTGGGGGCAGGCCGGACAGCAGCCGGACGTCTTCGCGGCGCTGCGGACCTATGAGCCGGCCGTCGGGCCCAACGCTTCGTCCACGCTGCGTCCCGAGAACGTCGGCAACCCCGAGCTCGAGCCCGAGGTCGGGACCGAGATCGAGCTCGGCTTCGACGCCAGCCTCTTCGACGAGCGCATCGGGCTGCAGTTCACCTATTACGACCAAACGCGGGACAAGGCGCTGATCCAGGTGCCGGTGAGGCCTTCCGTCGGCTTCCCCGGCAGCCAGTTCCAGAACATCGGCGAGATCACCAACTCGGGCATCGAGCTGGGCATCAACTCCGCGGTCTACCGCGCCGACGACTGGTCATTGGACCTGAGCCTGAACATCGCCACGAACAGCAACGAGATCGTCAGCATGGGCGGACTGGCGCCGCAGATCCTCAATGCGGCGAACCCCACGACCGGCTGGGCCGGACAGTACTACGTGGAGGGATTCCCGCTGGGTGCGATCTTCCTCAAGAACGTGGTCTCCGCGGAGATCAGCGGCTCCGGGGCGACGGCCGTCGGCACGAACGTCCTGTGCGAGGGCGGAAGCGTCGTGCCGGGCACACCCAACCTCTCGCGGGGAGGAGGGGCTGCCGTGCCGTGCGCGCAGGCACCCTTCATCTACCAGGGCTCCCCGATCCCGACGCGGGACGTCTCGGGTGCGCTCACGCTCACGCTGTGGGACAACGTCCAGCTCTTCGCCCAGGTCGACTATCAGGGCGGCCACACCATGGTCAACGGCACCGCCGCCGGGGCCCACAGCTTCTTCCGCGTCACGCGCGAGATCCAGGAGCGCGACGACCCCATCCTGCTGGGCTACGAGGCGCTCGGAGCCCAGGGGATGAACCAGACCGGGCTCATCGATGCGAGCTTCGCCAAGCTGCGCCGCATCGCGGCGACGTGGACGGCGCCGGGCAGCATCGCCTCCCAGATCGGGGCCGAGCAGCTCTCCCTCACCCTCGCGGGCCACAACCTGTGGACCGTGTGGCAGGCGACCGACGAGGTCTTCGGCTACCCGATCCGGGATCCGGAGCAACGCGACACCAACGCGGTCGGCTCCGATCCGGGCGGCCTCCACGCCTACATCCAGGAGGCCTGGCCCCCGATCAAGCGGATCATGCTCACCGCACGAGTGGTCTTCTGATGCCTCGCCCAGAATACGGAGACAGTGCCATGAACTCCTCGAATCGAATCGGGCGGAGAAAGCTCCACGGCCGACCGCTCGTCGCCTTCGCCCTCCTCTTCGCGCTCAGCGCGTGCGATCTCGAATCCCTGCTCGATGTCGATCTTCCCGGCCGCGTGGCCGAGGAGGCTCTCGACGACCCCCGCCTCGCGGAGACGCTCGTCAACTCCGTGATCGCGGACGTCGAGTGCTCGTGGGACAACTACGTCGCGGCCGCGGCGCACCACTCGGACGAGTGGATCGCGAGCTCCGGCAACTCGACGATGGCGCGCTGGGGCCTGCGCGACATCGCGCCGACCTTCGCGTCGATGGCGACGGGCACGTGCGCCGCCAGCTACGGGCTCTTCACGCCCCTGCACGGTGCGCGCGTCCAGGCCAACGTGAACTTCGACCGCATCTCGGGGTTCGCGGACGCCGAGGTCCCGGACAAGGCCGAGTTCCTCGCCACGATCCGCGCCTACGGCGCGTGGCCTCTCATCGCGTTCAGCGAGGGATTCTGCGGCACGCCGCTCGACGGACAGGATCAGGTGCTCACGCCCGCTCAGCTCGCCGCGCTCGCGGAGGAGCAGTTCGGCGACGCGATCGTCCTGGCGAGCCAGGCGGGGCTGACCGACCTGGAGAACATGGCGCGCGTCGGACGCGCCCGGGCCCGCCTGGCCCAGGAGAAGTACGACCTGGCGATCGAGGACGCGGAGCTCATCCCGGACGGATTCCTCTTCGTCGCGACGAGGGACGTCTCACCCACGGACCGGCAGAACGCGCACTACGAGGCCATCAACGGCCTCGCCTCGGACGACGCGGCGCAGAAGCACGCCACCATCGCTCCCAACTACCGCGCGCTCGACTGGAAGGGAACCGCCGACCCGCGCGTGTTCGTCTACGACGACGGGACGCTCGGCTTCGACTTCTTCACACGGCATTTCCGCCACGACAAGGCGAACTCCTTCGACGCGCCGACGATGATGGCGTCATGGCGTGAAGCCCAGCTCTTCATGGCCGAGGCGTACGCGATGACGAACCGGCTCCCGCAGGCGATCGCGATCCTGGACGAGCTGCACTCGCGGGCCGGCATTCCGCCGGTCACCGCGGGCGACCTGCCGACGCAGGACGACGTGATCCGGCACGTCATCGAGGAGCGCCGGCGCGAGTTCTTCTCCGAGGGCGGTCACCGCCTCCGGGATCACCTGCGCTGGAGAGGCGGCGAGTTCGAGATCCCCTTCCTCGGCGAGCCCGGCTCCATCCATCCCGACGGGCGGCTTCTCGATCCGGACACCGGAGCTCCGCTGAGGGAGTACGAAGACGCGACCTGCTTCCCCGTGCCCACGGTGGAGGGCGTCGGCTAGCCCCGATCCCTTGGATCGGTCGGAGCGAGCCCGGGCGGTCGATTGGCCGCCCGGGCTCGCTGCGCTCGTGGCCGGAGCGGCCCGAGCAGCGCACTTTGCGTGACGCCCGCCGCCGAATCCCACGCCCCGATGGCCATGAGACCGATCCATGCCCTCCGCCCGAACGCCCGCGCCTCGTCTTCCCGGCCGACCGCCGCCCTGCGACGGCGCCGCCGCTCCCGGTGCGCCCTCGGCCTGTCGGCCGCGCTTCTCGCCTCCGCCTGCGGCGGCGACCCCGGAGGCGAGCCGCCCGTGAGCGGCGCACGGGACGGCGGCGACCACGGGGAGGTGATCCGGCCCTTCTCCATCGCGATCCCGGACGAGACGCTCGAGGACCTGCGGGCTCGGCTCCAGCGAGCCCGCATCCCCGACGAGATCCCGGGCACGGGGTGGACGTACGGGACGAATCGGGCCTATCTGCAGGAGCTGATCGCGTACTGGCGCGACGGCTTCGACTGGCGGGCCCAGGAGCGACGCCTCAACGAGCTGGACAACTTCACGACCGAGATCGACGGGCTCGAGCTGCACTTCGTCCACGAGCGCTCGGAGGACCCCGGCGCGGTGCCGCTCCTCCTGATCCACGGCTGGCCGGGCTCCTTCGTCGAGTTCGCCGACCTGATCGGCCCGCTCACCGACCCGGCGGCCTGGGGCGGCGACCCAGGTGACGCGTTCCACCTGGTGATCCCGTCCCTGCCCGGGTACGGCTTCTCGGAGAAGCCGGCCGAGCCGGGGTACAACCCCGAGCGTATCGCGGACGCGCTGGCGGCGCTGATGGAGCGCCTCGGCTATGCACGGTACGGCGTGCAGGGTGGGGACTGGGGCGGCATCATCGGGCGGTCTCTCGCCGGGAACCACCCCGACCGCGTGCTCGGCTTCCATACGAACTTCGTGCTCGCGGGGCCGCCTCCGGGGACGGACGATCCCGACGCCGGCGTGCCGGCCGAGGAGCGGGCCTTCCTGGCCGAGCGCGCGGAAGCCTTCGCAGACGGCCGTGGATACCAGGAGATCCAGGGCACGAAGCCCCAAACCCTCGGCTACGCGCTGAACGACTCCCCCGCCGGGCTCGCCGCCTGGATCGTGGAGAAGTTCCACGGATGGAGCGACCACACGGGTGATCTCGAGGACGCCTTCAGCAAGGATCTCCTCCTCACCAACGTCACGATCTACTGGGCGACCGAGACGATCACCTCGTCGACGCGGATCTACTACGAGTCCCGGAACACGCCTCCCGCGCGACCGGTGGCGTACGTCGAGGTCCCGACCGCGGCCGCGGTCTTCCCCAAGGAGATCATGGTGACGCCCCGCGCTTGGGCCGAGGCGCGCCACAACATCGTACGCTGGACCGTGATGCCCCGCGGGGGACATTTTGCCGCGCTGGAGGAGCCCGAGCTCTTCGTCGCGGACGTGCGCGCCTTCTTCGCGGAGCTGCGCTAGCGCGACGTCCGCGCCGGACGCGCCGCCGTCGTGCTCGGAGCGCCGATCGGGCGGGCGGCGAGCGAGGACCTGCGCGCCGGCCCGGCGCCTACGGCGTACCGACCGTGAGCGCCCTCCAGCGCGCGGCCTCCTCCGCGCGTCCCCACGACTCGTAGAGATCGACGAGCGCCTGGGTGCTGCGGCGCGTGTGCGCGTGCTCGGCGCCCAGCTCGGCCTCCTGCAGCTCGTGCGCGGCGACGAGCTGGACCTCGGCCTCCTCGAAGCGGCCGAGCTCGGCGAGCGCTCGCCCCCACGTCCGCTTCGCCGCGCCGACGAAGACCGGGTCGGTGAGGCCGATCGATTCCTCGGACTCGACGACGTGGCGCGCCAGGGCCTCCGCGTCCGCCGCCCGGCCACCGGACAGCAGGGCGGCCGCCAGGTTCCCGTTCGTGTTGAGCGTGGTCCGATGAAGCGGCCCGAGCGTCTCCTCGCGGATGGCAACGGAGCGTCGAAGCGCCGCCTCCGCCGCCGCGGCATCCTCCCTGGCGAGGTGGATCAGCCCGAGGGAGTTCAGGAGGCCCCCCGTGCGGGTGTGGCGCTCGCCGAGGATCTCGACGCTCATGGCGAGCCCCTCGTCGACGTACGACCGCGCCTCCTCGAGCTCTCCCATCTCCAGGTGCAGGAGCCCCAGGCCGTTGAGGCCGTTCACGATGTCGGGGTGCCGCTCTCCGAGGATCTCGCGACGCATGTCGAGGGCCTCGGTCATGAGCCGTTCGGCATCCGCGTGGCGCCCCCTGCGCTGCTCGAGCGAGCCGATGCTCTCGAGCACGGTCGCGACGTACATGTGCGAGGGCCCGAAGGCGGCACGCAGCACCTCGAGCGTCTCCTCGAACAGCTCGATCGCTCCCCCGACGTCGCCCTGCGCCCGGCGGACGAGCGCGAGGTTGTTCAGCGTGGTCGCCAGGTCGACGTCGTCGGGCGCCAGAAGCCGCCGCTCGGAGTCGGCCAGAGCCTCGAGCACCTCGGCCGCCTCGTCGATTCGATCCACCGTCTGGAGCAGGAGGCCGTAGTCGCTGCGGACGCCGTTGAGCAGGCGCTCCGCCGCCCCTCCCCCCTCGCCCAGCCCGAGCGAATCGGCCAGCGCCAGCGCGTGACGGTAGAGCCGCTCGGCAGCGGCGTTGTCGGCTTCCCGCCGCCGCAGCTGGCCGAGCTCGCGCAGCATGTCCACGCGCTCCACCCCGCTCGCGCCCGGCGTCTCGTCCAGGATCGTCAGCGCGGCGCCGAGGTGGTCTCCGGCCTCCCGGTGCAGCCCGAGCTGCAGATACGAGGCGCCGATCGAGCGCCGCACGGCCGCCTCCACCAGCGGCTGCCCGCCGAGCGCCCCCTCGGCCACCCGGTCGCTCGCGGCGTCGAGCAGCTCGCGGACCGTGGTGGACGGACCGCGTTCCCCCGTCGGGTCCGCGGCGCGGAGCATCTCGTCCAGGAAGGCGCTCACCGCCTCGGCGCGCTCGGCCGCCGCCGCAGCCCTCGTCGCGCTGCGCTCGGCGCGCACGAAACCCACGGTCGACGCGGTCGCCCCGGCGACCAGCGAGAGCAGCACGGCCGAGGCGGCGGTCAGCGCTCCCCGGTGCCGCCGCGCGAACTTGCGCAGCCGGTACGCCGCGCTCGGCGGACGGGCCGTAACCGGCTCCTGGATCAGGTAGCGCCGCAGGTCGGACGCGAGCTCGCTGGCCGTCGCGTAGCGACGGGTGCGGTCCTTCTCCATCGCCTTCATGACGATCCAGTCGAGGTCGCCGTTCAGCTCTCGACGCAGGGCCCTCACGTCGGTATGGCGGTTCCTCGCCACCGTCTCCTGCGTGTCCGCGAGCGAGCCCAGGCGCGCGCTCGGCGTGGGGACGTCCCCCTCCCGGAGCAGGTACTGCAGCATGAAGTCCGGCTGCTGGAGCGCTTCCCGATCGAAGGGCAGCGAGCCCGACAGGAGCTCGTAGAGCATCACGCCGAGCGAGTAGACGTCCGTGCGGGTGTCCACGTCGAGCCCGCTGCGCTCCGCCTGCTCGGGGCTCATGTAGGCGGGCGTGCCGAGGACCTGCCCGATCCTCGTGAAGAGCGTCGCATCCGTCAGCGTCGAGCCCACCGCCTTCGCGATCCCGAAGTCGATCACCTTCGGCACCGGCCGGTCGTCCTGCACCGTGATCAGCACGTTGGACGGCTTGAGGTCGCGGTGGATGACCCCCTTCTGATGCGCGTGCTGGATCGCCTCGCACACCTGGATGAACAGGCGGATCCTCGCCGCCGTCCCGACCTTGTGCGTGTCGCAGTACTCGTCGATCGGCACGCCGCGCACCAGCTCCATGACGAAGTACGGGCGTCCCTCGGCGGTCGCGCCGGCGTCGAGCACCTGAGCGATGCTGGAGTGGCTCATGACCGCCAGGGCCTGGCGCTCCGACTCGAAGCGGGCGACGACCTCCCTCGTGTCCATGCCCGGCTTGATGATCTTGAGCGCGACCTCGCGCTGCACGGGCTCGGCCTGTACGGCGCGGTACACGGCGCCCATCCCGCCTTCGCCCAGGAGCTCCTGGAGGCGGTAGGGGCCGATCGCGGACGGTACGTGAGGGGGTCGTTCGGTCATGAGACTCCGGCGGGCCTTCGTCTTCGAGAAGATGTCGCCGGCGACGAGCTGGACGCCACAGGAACGTGGAACACGGGCGCCAACTGTCCCGCCTCTACTCGGAGTGCCGGCTTCGCGCGCGGACGGGCTCGCCCCGCCCGCTTCCACGGGCCGTGCCGAAGGGCGCGGAGATCTCACCACGGCGAATTCCGGCGACTGCCGACTGCCGCGCGCTCCCGTCCGTGACAGCTTGCGGCATGGCGGCGGCCCACGGCCCTCGCCGGCCCGCAGCCCGCCGTGGGCCGTTCCCGACGGACAGGAGGCGACCCATGAAGCTCGCGGAAACGAACTACGACAACACCGAAACAGGATGCTGCGCGCCCCTCGACCCCGAGATGTGGGAGGGCAAGGAGGTGGTCTGGTCGGAGAAGCCTTTCCTGCGTGACCACGTCCGGGAGTTCCTGCACATCCCCTTGAACTTGGGAGCGGTGATCACCCGCGACAACGCGGCCATCGAAGCAGCCGAGGCCTATCCGAAGGACCCGATCTGGCTCACGGACGAACGGTCACCGTGGGGCTCCGACATCTACCTGGCCGTCGACCGCGACGTCCCCGGCAGGAGTGTCGAGACGCTCTCCGGCACCTTCCTGACGAAAGTCTTCGAGGGGCCCTACCGAAGCGCCGGCGAGTGGCTCGCCGAGATGGAGGCGTACGTGCGCGAGCGTGGGCGTCGCTTCGTGAAGGCCTACTTCTACTACGCGACGTGCCCGAAGTGCGCCAAGCACTTCGGCAGGAACCGGGTCGTGCTCTTCGCACAGGTGGAGTGAGGGGAACCGTCGCCCCGGGCTGGCGCGCGGCGTTCCGGACGGGAGCGGCCGGCGACGAGGCCGGCCGCACGGTCGTCAGTGCCGGGTCGAGAGCCGGGCGACGACGGGCTCGACCACCCGCTCGAAATCGCCGTAGGCGAGCCTCACCAGCTCGGTGTGCGTGCCGGCGTTGAACACGATCTGCTCGTCCTCGCGCAGCCGCTCGTCGACGAACACCGTCAGACCCCAGAGGTTGCCGAAGGGCGGCATCGCCCCCACTTCGCAGCCCGGGAACCGATCCTCGAAGTCCGCCTCGGACGCGAGCTCGACCTCGTGGGCCCCCGTCGCGTCCCGAAGGCGCTCGGGGCTGACCCGGTCGGGAGCCGGCAGCACGACCATCGCGAGGGTTCCGTCCAGCTTCACCAGGACCGTCTTGGCGACCTCCTTGCCGGGTACGTGCGCAACCTGGGCGATCTCCTGCGCCGTGAACGCCTGGACGTGGGAGATCGTCTCGAAAGCGACGTCGTTGTCGTCGAGGAATCGCATGAGCTGAGTGAGGGGCATCGGCACCTCCGCCTCCGAAGTCCGCGCTGATGCCATCACAGTGCCGGACTTGGTCGGCCGCGGCCATCGGGAATCGGCTGATACCCTTGTGGGGGATGACGCTCGCGGCGGCGGGCCGCGACGATCCCCGCGGTCCGGTCAGCCCGTCGCGCCCACGAAGGCCCGCGCGCCCACCCCGGACCCCTCCCGAGGACCGGGAGGGAGCGTCTCAGTCGGTGACGCCCTCGGCCGCCTCGCGCACCTGCCTCTTGAGCCGCGCCAGGATCGCGCTCATCCCTCGAAGCCGCAGCGGGGACACCACCGCGTCGAGGCCCATGCGGGCGTAGAAGTCGGCCGGCACCTCGAGCACCTCCCTCCACGGCGCTCCCTCGAGACCCGCCCAGAGGATGCCCGCGAACCCCCTCACCGTCGGGCTCTCGGCGGGTGCGTCGAAGAAGAGGTGGACCGCTCCCTGCTCGTCGACCCGCGTGGCGAGAAAGAACGGCGTCTGGCACTCGTGCACCTGCTCGAGCTCCGAGCGGTCGCCGAGGAATTCCTCGGGGAGCGGCGGCACCTTCTTCGCGTAGTGGAGGAGCGCCTGCACGCGGAGCTCCTTCGGCGCCCGCTCGAACCGGGCGACCACATCGTCCAGCGCGGCCGGAATGCTCATGCCTGAGGCTACCTCGGGGCGTTCCGCCGGTTCCCCGGTCCGCCGGCTGCGCACGCAGAACCCCCGGCCAGGATACGGGTACCCTCCCTTCCCCGACGTCCCGAGCACACTCGGACCGCACAATCAGGAGCACCGCCATGCCCGCGCCCCTCGATCCGAACCCACGCTTCCGGCAATACGCCCACCCCGAGCGGCTCGTCTCCACGGAGTGGCTGGCCGAGCACCTCGGCCACCCCGACCTCGTCGTCGTCGAGTCGGACGAGGACGTCCTGCTCTACGAGACCGGTCACATCCCCGGGGCGGTCAAGGTCGATTGGCACATGGACCTCAACGATCCGGTCACGCGGGACTACCTGGACGGCGAGAAGTTCGCCGAGCTCATGGCGTCCAAGGGCATCGGGCGCGACACGACGGTGGTCTTCTACGGAGACAACTACAATTGGTGGGCCGCGTACGCCCTTTGGGTCTTCAGCCTGTTCGGCCACTCGGACGTGCGGCTCCTGGACGGGGGCCGCAGCAAATGGGTCGGCGAGGGCCGCCCGATGACGACCGACGTCCCCGACCGGGCGGCCACCGACTACCCGGTCGTGCCGCGCGACGATGCTCCCATCCGCGCCTTCCGCGACGACGTCATGCGGCACATCGGGTCCGAGCGACCGCTGGTCGACGTCCGGTCCCCGCAGGAGTTCAGCGGCGAGCTCCTGCACATGCCCGACTACCCGCAGGAGGGGTCGCTGCGCGGCGGTCACATCCCCGGAGCGGCGAACGTTCCGTGGAAGCGGGCCGCCAACGAGGACGCCACCTTCAAGGGGCTCGACGAGCTGAAGGCGATCTACGAGGAGGAGCAGGGCCTGGGAGGAGACCAGGACATCGTCGCCTACTGCCGGATCGGCGAGCGCTCCAGTCACACGTGGTTCGTGCTGCATCACCTGATGGGCTTTCCCCGAGTCCGGAACTACGACGGCTCCTGGACGGAGTGGGGCAACCTCGTCCGGGCGCCCATCGAGCGCTGATCGCCCGATCCAGTCGACCGGGGTCGCGCTGCGGTCCGGGCGAGCGGGGTCGCGCTGCGGTCCGGGCGAGCACGGGTCCGAGCGAGTCCCGGAGCCGAGCCGGCAGGAGGTCCGACATCGCCCCTGTGGGCGTTGCGACCCCCTCATTGCCGGTCCGCCCCGGGGCCTCTACTCTGCTCCACCCCGCCGGCCGGGCGCGCCCACGACACGGCCGCTACGAGGCAGTCGACAGGAGGTGGACCATGTGTGTTGCGAGCCGCTCGACCCGCGCGGGATCGATCGCCCTGACCCTCCTCGCAGCCGGCTCGTGGGCATGCGGTCCCGCGGCGGATGCCGCCTCGGAGGGCGGCCAGGGCGCCTCGAGCGGGGAGCGCTGGAGCCACCAGGACTGGCCGACCGGCCACTATCGCGTGGTCGAGGGCTGGCCCATGCCGCTTCCCGATGACCGCCACTCCCACGACGGCTGGACCTGGGGCTCCTTCGGCGGCGTGTACGCCGAAACCCCGGATCGTATCTGGGTCGCGATGCGCGGAGAGCTTCCCCTGCCGGAGGGCGCGGCGCCCTGGACCGCGTACGGAGCGACCGACCTGGTCGGCAACGCGACCGGCAACGCCGACGGCCTGAGCGCGACGTGCCAGCCGACGACCCCACGCGGGTGGGAGCGCCGCTTCGAGCACAGCATCATCATCCTGGACGGCGAGGGGCGCCTGGTGGACGAGTGGCCCCACCTCGACGAGCTGTTCTCGCAGCTCCCCTGCGGACGCGGGCCCCATCAGATCAAGATGAGCCCGTACGACCCCGACAAGCACGTGTGGATCATCGACGACCAGCTCCACATGATCTACAAGTTCACGTACGACGGAGAGCTCGTGTACTCCCACGGCGAGCTCGGCGTGCGGGGACGAGGCCCCGACACCTTCGACCGGCCGACCGACATCGCGTGGCTGCCGGATGGCACGTACTTCATCAGCGACGGCTACGGCGGCAAGCGCGTCGCGAAGTTCGATCCGGACGGGACCTTCCTCATGGACTGGGGTCAGGCCCCGGCGAATCCCGACAACCCAGGACCCGGCGAGTTCAACAACCCGCACAGCATCGCGATCAGCGCCGATCGCAGGGTCTACGTCGTCGATCGGGGGCACGCCCGCATGCAGGTCTTCGACGAGAACGGGGGCTTCCTGGACATGTGGCCGCTGACCTCCCCGCACTGGCCCGACACCCAGCGCACGCTGATGGTGAACCATTTGATCGACACGGACGGCTTCATCTGGGTGGGCGACGCCCCGACCAACCGCCTCATCAAGTTCGACCTCGAGGGCAACTACCTCTACAGCTGGGGCGCGCCGGGCACGGAGGCGGGGCGCTTGAGCTGCTCGCACGGCATCACCACCGATCAGGACGGCAACCTGTACGTCGCCGACTGCTTCGCGGGACGGGTGCAGAAGTTCGAGCCGATCGAGCAGGCGGACCCGGCGAAGCTCGTGGGACAGATCTTGCGCGAGTACCCCGTCGATCGCTGACGGCCGCCGACTCGGACCAACGCAGCAAGCACTCAGGGAGAACCGTTTGAGCACCGACCCCCGCCGCGGCATCGGCCGCACCGCTCTCCTCCTCGTGCTCGCGCCGCTCCTCGCGGCCGCCGCACCGTCCGGCGTCACCGCGCAGGTGCCCACGCCGGCCGACATCATCGGCTTCGCCCCGGGGGAGGACTACAAGCTGGCTGCGTACGGGCCGATCGCCGCGTACTTCGAGGCGCTGGCCGGCGCGACCGACCGCATGGTCCTCCGGCGCATCGGCGAGAGCACGCGCGGCGAGCCCCTGTACCTGGCGGCGATCTCGACGCCGGAGAACCTGGCGGCGCTCGACCGCTACACGGAGATCACGCGTACCCTCGCGTACGCGCGCGACCCCGACGTCGGGTACGGCTCGGTCTTGCCCGAGGACGAGGCGCGCACGCTGGCCCGCGAGGGCAAGGCGATCGTCTGGATCGACGGGGGCCTGCACGCCACCGAGGTCGCCCACGGACAGGTCATGCCGGAGATGGCGCATCACTTCGTCACCGACGAGTCCGAGGAGACGCGCCGCATCCGCGAGAACGCGATCCTGCTCCTCATGGCCAACATGAACCCCGACGGCCTGAACATCGTGGCCGACTGGTACATGGCGAACGTGGGCACCGAGTTCGAGATGGCCC
Organism: Longimicrobiales bacterium; assembly: GCA_041570315.1. Taxonomy (GTDB): domain Bacteria; phylum Gemmatimonadota; class Gemmatimonadetes; order Longimicrobiales; family Gaopeijiaceae; genus JBFFWJ01. The sequence goes on from JBFFWJ010000009.1 coordinate 15,967, forward strand.
GCGTGCCGGAGCTCTACCACCACTACATCGGCCACGACAACAACCGCGACTGGTACATGCTGACGCAGGTCGAGACGCAGGCCGTGACGCAGCAGCTCTACCACGAGTGGTTCCCGCAGATCGTCTACAACCAGCACCAGACCGGCCCCTTCCCGGGGCGCATCTGGATGCCCCCGTTCGCGGATCCCGTGAACCCGAACCTCGATCCGCTCCTGGTCAGCTCGCTCAACCAGATGGGCCAGTCGATGCGCAAGCGCTTCGACGTCGAGGGCAAGCCGGGCGTGAGCGCCGGGATCACGTACGACCTCTGGTGGAACGGCTCCATGCGGGGCGGGCCGGACTACCACAACATGCTCGGCTTCCTCACCGAGACCGCCGGCGCCGGGTACGCGACGCCGCGCTGCTACGACGAGATCCCCGAGAGCTTCGGGCCGCGCAACCTCAACATGCCCACCCGCACGCCGTCGACCAACTACAACAACCCGTGGCTCGGCGGCTGCTGGCACATGCGCGACGCGATGGACTACATGATGACCGCCGCGCTCGCGGTCGCGGACATGGGCGCAAGGCTCAAGGAGGAGTACCTCTTCAACCAGTATTGGATGGGGAGGAGGCAGATCGAGCGCGGGATGCGCGCCGAGGGTGGCCCCTTCGCCTACGTGCTCGATCCCGGAGCCTCCCACGACCCGAGCGCCGTCGTGGAGTTCATGGACCTGATGTCCCGATCCGGCATCGAGTTCGTGCGGGCGAGCGAGACGTTCCGGGCCGGGGGCAGGACGTTCCCGGCGGGCGCGTACGTGATCCCGCCGCAGGCCTTCCGACCGTACGTCGTCGATCTCATGGAGCCCAAGGAGTTCCCCGACAGGCGGCAGTACCCGGGTGGCCCGCCGATCCCGCCGTACGACATGACCGGCTACGAGCTGCGCTATCAGATGGGGCTCGAGGTCGTGAACGTGGACGAGCCCTTCGAGATGCCCGTGGGCGCGTGGGGCGAGGTGAGCGGAGACATCGGCCTCGTGCGCGGGACCGGCGCCTCGGGCTACGTCCTGGACGGGACGTCCAACTGGACCTACCGGGCCCTCGCTCCCTACCTGGCGGCCGGCGGGAGAGCGTACCGGCTCACCGCCCCGTTCGGCGGCCCTTCGGGGCGCCTGCCCGCCGGCGGGTACTGGCTCCCGGATCTCGGCGCCGCGGACGCGCAGGAGATGGCGGAGAGCCACGGGCTCGAGCTCACCGGCCTCACCGGCGCCCCGCCCGCGGCGACGCTGGCCGAGGTGCGCATGCCCCGGGTGGCGATCTACCGCTCCTGGCAGGCGCCCATGCCCGAGGGATGGACCCGCTGGGTGCTCGATCAGTACGGCATCGGGTGGGAGAACGTCTGGGACGAGGACGTGCGTGCCGGCGCGCTGTCCGACTTCGACGTGCTGATCATCCCGGCCCAGGACGAGCGCGGGATCCGCGAGGGCCACGCCCCCGGCAGCATGCCGCCGCGACATGCGGGCGGGCTCGGCGCCCCGGGCGTCGAGGCCGTGACGGCCTTCGTGCGCGGTGGTGGACGGGTGGTCGCCTTCGACGAAGCGGTCGACTTCGCGATCGGCGCATTCGACCTGCCGTTCCGCAATACCGTCCGCGACGTCTCCTCCCAGGACTTCTTCCTGCCCGGCTCGATCATCCGGCTGCGCGTCGACACCCGGCACCCGCTCGGGTACGGCCTGCCCGACGAGGCGATGACGCTCTTCGCCCGAAGCCAGGTCCTGGAGCGCCTCGACGGGGACACGCGGCCCGGGGTCTCGATCCCGGTGTGCTACGCCGACACCGATTACCTGGTGAGCGGCTGGACGCTCGGCGGTGACGAGTACCTCGCCGGGCGAACGGCGGCCGCGCAGGTCGCGGTCGGCTCTGGGGACGTCGTGCTCTTCGCCTTCACGCCGCACTTCCGGGGGCAGCCGAGAAACACGTTCAAGCTGCTCTTCAACGCGCTGATGGGAGCGAGCACGGACGGCTTGTCGCCCGGCGCCGGCCTGCCGTGCCGCTGAGCCGCCTGCCCTGCCCACTGCCGCTCGCGTGCCCGCGCCCGGCACCCCACATTCCGCCCACGGCCTCCGCCCCACGACGCGGGCGGGGCCCTTTGCCTCAGGAGATCCTCATGAACCGCTGCCTGCTCCTCCTCTCCGCCTTCCTCACGCTCCCGGTCGCGGCCGAAGCGCAGTCCGCTGCGCAGATGATCGAGCGGGCCCTCGCCGCCGCGCCGGCACGCGCGCGCGACGACGCGACCGTCATCCGCTGGAACGCGGACCACACCTACGAGACCCTGCGGGAGGGCACGAACCGGCTCGTCTGCTACGACCGGTCCGCCGACGAGGGCCGGCCCGCCTTCGCGGTGCAGTGCACGAGCATCGCGAACCTCGAGCGGGTGGCGCAGAACCGCCGCTTCGCCGCCACGGGCGGGGACCGCGAGGGCGTGGCCGCGCTGGTCGCGGAGGCGGAGGCGAACGGCACCCGGGTGCAGGCCGAGTACGGGTCCGTCTGGATCTCGATGAACGGCCAGGACGCCCCGAGCGCGCGCACGCACATGACGATCGCGATGCCCTTCGCGACGGCCGAGTCGGCGGGCTTCCCGGACAACGGCAGGCAGGGCGGCGCCTGGATCATGGCGGCGGGCACCAGCGAGGCGCACCTCATGATTCCCGGCAGCTGAGCGGCGGACGCGCAAGAGCGGGCCGATCAACCGGTCGGGAGCTTCGCTAGCGGAAGAGCTCCTTGGCGAGCATCCCGTGCACGCCCTTGGTGCCGTCCACGAGCTGCGTGACGCGGAGGTCGAGCGCCACCGAGCAGAGCACGTACGCGTCCGCGGGAGCCATCCCCCGCACGGAGACGAGGAAGTCGACCATCTCGCGGGTCGCGAGGCGGGCCGCCTCGTCGAGATCCGGATGGAGGCCCATCGAGACGTAGTGGGTCGGGGTCTCGGCGCGGGGCCAGCGCAAGGTGCGATCGCGGTGGAGCACGATCTCGATCGTGCCGTAGAGCGACGCCTCGATCGCGGTTCCGCTGACCTCCCCGTCGCCCTGCGCAGCGTGCCCGTCACCGATCGACAGCAGGCCGCCTTCGACGTGCACCGGAAGGAAGAGCGTGGTCCCCTCGACCAGCTCCTTGTTGTCGAGGTTGCCGACATGCGCGCCGGGCGCCCGGCTGTCGATGCGCCCGCTCAGCCGCGGCGGGGCGACGCCGATCGACCCGAAGAAGGGGCGCAGCGGGATCACGACCCCGTCGACACCCTGCATGGTCGCGGTGGCCGCGATCGTGTCGATCTCGAAGCGCCGCAGCGCTCCCGACGGGAAGTCGTCGGGCAGCGTACCCCCTCCCGGCAGGAAGCCGCTGACCCCATACGGCACGAGGAAGCCGACGTCGAGGATGCGGACCTCGAGGACGTCGCCGGGTCGGGCGCCCTCGACGTAGATGGGACCGTTCAGCGGGTGGGCCCCGATCCGGACCGTCTCCGCCTCCTCGACCGCGATCATGTCGGGGAGGAAGCGCCCCTCGTCGAAGCCGGCGAGGCGGAGGCGCTCGAGACCACGGGCCAGGAGGCTCTCGAAGAACACCCGGTCCCCCGAACGGATGCGAACCGCCGGCTCCAGCGCGGCGTCGTAGTATCCCCAGTGGATGTTCTCCGGCGCCAGCGGGAGCCGGTGCGTCGTGGCCTGGCCGAGCGCGGTCTCCGCGCCGACCGGCCCGAGCAGCGCGGCGAGGGCGAGCACGGCGCCCGGAACCGGGCCGGACGCGGGGCGCTTCATCGGAGCACGATC
>JBFFWJ010000010.1:0-19451 GCA_041570315.1 Longimicrobiales bacterium
TCATCCCCGCGTAGCCGGCGTCCCGGAAGATGCCGCGGATGTGGTGGGGATAGAGGGGGATGTTGCAGGCGAGGTGCCCCTTGATCATCCAGAGGGTCGTCCCCGCCGGGTCCAGGCCGTGGTCGCGCTCCGGGTGCTCGAGGTGATGCGGGACCGCGACCTTCCGGTGGAGCTGCTCGAGGACGAGGACCCGACGCGGACGATCCCCCGGCGGTTCGGCCTCAGCGACGTCGTGGAGCGGCAGATCCGAGCGTATCAGGAGGACGTACGGAGGCGCGTCAAGCTCAGCGACGGTGAGGTTCGGGACCTCCTCCGGCTGGTGATCCGCCGGCCGGACGGGCCCGAGGTCATGCACGAGGTCGGCCGGCTCCTCGCCGGCCGGGAGCGCCCCGCCCCCTGGGTGCGGATGCTCCCCCAGCGGCTGCGCTACCGCGCCGCCCGCTCGACCGCGCGCAAGCAGCTCCGCAGGCTCTTCGGCCGTCCGATCGGGGGGTTCGCGGTGGCTCCCTTCGCGATCGAGGGACGGGCGCTGATGTTCATCGAGAGTGATCCCGGGGGTGACGCCTGCTACATCCTGAGCGGGTTCTGCCAGGAGATTCTGGGGCGCGTGCTCGGTGGCACGGCGGAGGTCCGCCACACTCGCTGCCAGGCGCTCGGCGACGAGCTGTGCCGGTGGGAGGGAGCCCTCGTGGAGCCGGCCGCGGGCGTCGCCGCGGGCGAGGGGCGAGGGAGCGAGGACGTGGCGCGAGGGAGCGAGGACGCCGGAAACCCCGGGACGGACGGAGGGTAGCCGCTTCTCCGACTCGCTCCCGGGCACGTCACGGAGGATCCGGCGATGGTCGAGAAAGGCTCACCAGCTCCCGACTTCACGCTCCCGTCCGACGATGGGGGCGACATCACGCTCTCGGCTCTCAGGGGCAGGAAGGTCGTGCTGTACTTCTACCCGAAGGACGACACTCCGGGCTGTACGGTCCAGGCGTGCGACTTCCGCGACTCGCTGCCCCTGTTCGAGGGCGTGGACGCGCTGGTGCTCGGCGTGTCCGCGGACTCTCTCGCGTCGCACGCGAAGTTCCGCTCGAAGTTCGAGCTCAACTTCCCCCTGCTCTCCGACGGGGATCATCGCGTCTCGGAAGCGTACGGCGTATGGAAGGAGAAGAAGCGCTACGGACGCTCCTTCATGGGCATCGAGCGCTCGACGTTCCTGATCGACGAAACGGGGGTCGTCGCCGACGTGTGGCGCAACGTGAAGCCCGAGGGCCACACCCGGATGCTGGCCGAGCTCGTGGGCGCCTGAGCGGCCCCCGGGTCGGAAGCGGCCTCGCCGGCTTGCCGCGCTCAGCCCGAAAGGGAGCGGTGGACGCGGAAGGTGCAGAGGTCCTGGACCACCAACAGGCCCTGGGCACGCGCAGCCTCGGCCTCCCGGTCGGAGCGGATCCCGCTCTGTAGCCAGATCGCCGGACGCTCCGGCCGGGCCGCGGCGGACTCCACGAACGCCCCCGCCTCCTCCGACGGGCGGAACACGACCACGAGGTCGACCGGCTCGTCGACCTCCTCGAGGCGATCGCGGGCGGCACGCCCGAGGAGCCGGTCCGCGCGAGGGTTGACCGGGATCACGTCGTAGCCCTTGGCGGCGAGGTACGACGGCACCCGCCGGGCGGCCTTCTCAGGGCTGCGCGAGAGGCCGATCACGGCGACGGTTCGCATGCGCTCGAAGAGCGCCCGGAGCTCCTCGGCCGGGGGGTTGTCGGGGTCCGACGACTCCTCGAGCTCACGGCGGAGCAGGGACAGCGTATCCACGGTGCGCCGACGTTATCGGGTCACGACGGTCGCCCGCAACGGCGTGTTGCCCCACGTCCCCGGCCGTGCGAAGATCCGGTCCCCCGTCTACGTCTTCCGCCTTCCACGGAGCACCATGGAACTCGGCATCGCGATCGTTGCTGCGCTCGTCCTCGCTGTGGTCGGCTTCGGCCTGGGCCGTTCGAGGGGACGGTCCGCGGGCCTGGCGGAGGGGAGGGCCGCGGCGGACGCACGCATTCGCACGCTCGCCTCCGCGGTCGAGAGAGGCCGGCAGCCGGAGGGGGTCGCCCCGGGCAGCGCGGAGGCCGAGCTGCACGCGGCGCTGGGGCAGGGATGGGCGCCGCGGGAAGTGGAGCGCGAGGCGGCGCTTCGGGAGGCCATCGCCCGCGTGAGCGGCTTCCTCCACAACCGGGTGCGGGAGCCGCTGGCCGGCCACGAGCGCAGCACGGACGCCGAGGAGCTCAGGGAGCGCATCGAGCTCGCGCTCGGGGCGCTGGAGGATCTGGACTTCTTCGCCACCGAGATGAGCGAGGCGCGGGAGGGGACGAACCTCGTGGCGCTGGCGCAGCGGGTGTCGCGGGAGTTCGCCTCCGACCAGGGTATCGGCGTGCGGCTCCGCCTGGGCAACGGAGCCGTTCGCGCGGTCGCCAATCCCGCCGCGCTCATGGATGCGCTCTACCTCGTCCTGCACAACGCCGGTCGCTTCGGCGGAGGCAGCACGATCGACCTCACCGTGGAGGAGTCGGACGGCCGGGCCCGCATCGTCGTGCGAGACCGTGGCGAAGGCTTCTCGGAGGAGGCGTTCGCGAGAGCCTTCGACCCCTTCTACTCCACCTCGGACGCCGGACTCGGGCTCGGTCTTCCCCATGCGCGCAAGGTGGTGGAGGCGATGGGCGGGCGAATCGAGCTGCGCAACGTGCCGGATGGCGGAGCGGAGGTGGAGCTCTCCTTTCCCGCCGCCTAGCGGAGTGTTCCGGTTGAGTGTTCCGGTTGTTTGGTGCGAACGGCATCGAAACATCGGAAACGCTCCACCAGGGAGCCTCTGCGCTCGGGGCGCGCGTCAGCCGGGTGGGGGCGCGTCCATCCGATCGGCGCTCAGGCCCACGCCGGCCACGCCGACGACCACCAGGACGATGCCCAGCCAGCCGGCCGGCGAGAGCCCCTGGGCCAACAGCGTCGTGGCCAGCAGCGCGGCGACGACCGGTTCCACCGCGGTGGTGATCGAAACTTTCCCGGCCTCGATGCGGGCGAGGGCGTCGAAGAAGAGGAAGTGGGCCACGGCGATCGTGAGGAGCGCGAAGAGGAGGAGCAGGAGCCAGGTATCCCCGTCACGCGGAAGGACGACGGGCCCGGAGACGATCGGGACCGCGGCGGCCAGGAGCACGCACGAGCCGATCGTGCTGTAGAGCACGGTCCGCGCCGACCCGTACCGGGGTGCGGCGAACCGCCCGAAGAGCGTGTACGCCCCGTAGCTCACTCCGGCCAGGATCCCCCACGCCACACCGGTGGTTCCGAAGGTCGCCGAGGTCTCTTCCGCGCCGAGCACCGAGAGCCAGACCCCGGCGAGCGTGACGGCTACGAGCGCGACGCGACCGGCGGTCGGCCACTCGCCCAGGAGCGGTCCGGACGCGGCGACCACGAGGGCGGGGGCGAGGTAGAGGAGCGCGACGGTCGCCGGCACCCCGACCGCGTCCGTGGAGAGCTGGTACGCGATCTGGAAGAGCCCGATCGCGGATCCTCCGGCCAGTCCGAGGATCAGCAGCCCGCGCAGGTCCACGCGGAGGGTCTCGGCTCTCGCGACCCCGAGGTAGACGATCAGGAAGACGGCCCCGAGGACGGGCCGGAGCAGGGCCACGCTCTCGGGCGGAAGCCCCATGCGGAAGAGGCTCACCGCGAAGATCCCCGAGGAGCCCCAGAGGCTCGCGGCGGCGAGCGCCTCGACGTAGCCCAGGAAGCGGCTCCGCCGCGGACCCGCGCCGCTCACGAATATCCGTAGACCTGATAGAGGAGGACGTAGACCGCGAGGCCCGTCACGGACACGTACGCCCACACGGGAAACACCCAGCGCGCGAGGCGGGCGTGCTCCTCGAACCGGTCGTTGAAGGCGAGGTAGAGGAGCCTCACCACGAGGGGGAGCGCGACGACGGCGAGGATCATGTGGGAGAAGAGGATCGCCAGGTACGCCGCGCGGGCGAGGCCCTCGCCGGCGAACTCGTGCGTGCCCGTGAGCACGACGCGCGTCACGTAGAAGACGAGGAAGAGGCCCGAGGCCCCGACCGCGGTCAGCATCGCACGCTTGTGCTTGTCGACGATCTTGCGCCGGATGAACACGAACCCGGTCACGAGGGCAACGGCGCTGGTCGCGTTGAGCCCGGCGTTGACCAGGGCGAGAAGGTCACCGGCCTCGGTGGCGTTCACGCGGGGGCGGGCTCCGGTGGAAGGGTAGGCTCGGGGCGATCAGGCCGTGGCGCTCATCAGGCCGTGGCGCGCGCCGCGCGCGCAGCGGCCTGTTCGGGTGCGAGCCGGGCGACGGAGGCGGCGTGCACGAGGGTCACGAGCAGGAGCGCCGCCACCAGGGTGTGCAGCGAGACCGGCACCACCGCGAGGACCGTCAACACCGAGGCCACGCCGAGGGCCACCTGCACGAGAACGAGCACGGCGGCGGCGTCGAGCGCCGCGCGCAGGAGCTTCGGCACGGCCTGCCGGCGTGCCCACACGGCCAGGTAGAGGACGAAGGCGGTCACGACGATGGCCAGGACGCGATGGAGGAAGTGCACCGTGATCGGCGTGTTCACCAGCGGGGGCACGACGCGGCCCAGGCAGAGGGGCACGTCGGGGCAGGACATGCCGGCGTCCATGTGGCGCACCAGGCCGCCCAGGACCGACTGCGCGAAGACCAGGCCGGCCGCGACGGTCGCGAGGGTGGCGGCGCGCGCCGCGCGGAGCGGCGACATCGACCGGCGCTCGACGGAGAGCGTCGCTGACGCCAGCGTCGTGGCCAGGGCCAGGAAGAGGAGCGCGAGGCCGAGGTGCGTCGTGGACACGAGGTCGGGAAGCCGGTAGATCACGGTGAGCCCGCCGAAGACCGATTGGATCAGGAGCAGCGCCACCCCCGCGAGGCAGGCCTTGAAGATCCAGGGGCGCTCGCGCGTCTCCCTTGAGGCCAGCCACGCCGCGAGCCCGAACATGAGCACGAGCCCGCCCGCAACGAGCCGGTGCAGGTGCTCCCAGAACACGCCTCCGGTCATCTCGGGCATCATCGTCCCGAAGCACGTAGGCCAGTCCGGACAGGCGAGGCTGGACTCGGTCGCGTGCACCACGCTGCCGAGGAAGAGGAGGACGAGGGTCCAGGCTACCGTGACCTTGAAGGCATGCGCGTGGAGCATCTCGGCGCTAACCCGCCGCCACGGGCGCGCCGACGGGCTCCTCGGAGGCCTGCGCCTGCCCCGCCGCGGCCGCCCTCTCGAGCTGGTCGCGATAGATCTCCAGGGATACGCCGCCCTTCTCGAGCCACTCGAGATCCCCGTCGAGGTACCGCCTGGCGAGCGCGTTCGTGCGGGCGTCGTCGTTGCGGAAGAGCGCGCGGAAGCGATCCCGGATCCGGCGGCGCGCCATGCGGCAGTAGGCGTCCGCGACGTCCAGGACGCCTCCGGCCTCCGCTCCGTCCTCCTCGAGCATGCGTGCGCGCACCACCACGGCCGTCATGACGAGGAGCTCCGCGCCCACGTCGACGATGCGGCCGAGGACCGCCTGACGCTTCTCCAGCGAGGGCCCGAAGCGGACCATCGCGTGGAAGGTGGCCCGGGCCAGGCGGCGCGAGGTCCTCTCGACGTAGCGGACGTGCGGGGCCAGCGCGCCGAGCTCGGAGTACTTCGGCCAGAAGCTCCACCCGAGGAAGCGGGTGGGATACCACCAGGCGTAGTGGAGCCCCGCGCGCAGCAGCGCCGCGAGCTTGGCACCCGCGGAGGCGCTGGGGTTCACGAGGTCCCCGGCGACCTTCAGGTGCATGTCCACCGCCTCGCGCGCGATGAACAGGCGCATGATCTCCGAGGACCCCTCGAAGATCGAGTTGATGCGCATGTCGCGCAGCCACCGCTCGACCGGATAGGGCGTCTCCCCGCGCGCCAGGAGCGAGGCGTGGGACTCGTAGCCGCGCCCCCCGCGCACCTGGAGCGCCTCGTCGACGATGTCCCACCCCGTCTCCGACGCCCACATCTTGGCGATTGCCGCCTCCAGACGGATGTCGAAGCGGCCCGAGTCGGCCATCGTGGACGTCAGCTCGGTGAGCGCCTCCATGGCGAAGGTGTCCGCGGCGATCTTGCCCAGCTTCTGCGCGATGGCCTCGTGCCGGCCCACGGGGCGGCCCCACTGGACCCGGTTGCCGGCCCAGTCGCGGAGCATCGCGAGGGAGCCCTTGCCCGCCATGGTGCAGAAGGCCGGGAGGGCGAGGCGGCCCGTGTTGAGGGTGATGAGCGCCAGCTTCAGGCCCTTGCCCTCGCCCCACAGGAGGTTCTCGCGCGGCACCTTCACGTCGGTGAAGCGCAGGACCCCGTTGGACAGGCCCCGCAGGCCCATGAACGAGCACTCGTGCGCGACCTCGACCCCGTCCCACTCGGTCTCGACGATGAAGGCGGAGATCGGGCGGCGGCGCGAGCCCTCGGGCGCCGGCGTCGCGGCCATGACGACGATGATCTCGGCGCGCGGGCCGTTCGTCGTCCACAGCTTCTCGCCGTTCAGGATCCAGTGCGAGCCGTCGTCGGACAGCTCGGCGGTGGTGGACATGTTCGCCGGGTCGGAGCCGACGTCCTTCTCGGTCAGCGCGAAGGCGGAGAGCGCCCCCCGCGCGACCCGGGGCAGGTAGCGCCGCTTCTGCTCCTCGGTGCCGAACTTCAGCAGCGGCCCGGGCACGCCGATGCTCTGGTGCGCGGACAGGAAGGCGCCGGTCGAGCCGCACCGCGATCCCACGATCCCCAGGGCCCGCGAATACGAGAGCTGGGAGAGGCCGAGCCCACCGTACTCGACGGGGGTCTTGATCCCGAACGCGCCGAGCTCGGCGAGGCCGTCGAGAACCTCCTGGGGAACCCAGCCCTCCCGGTCGATGGCGTCGCCGTCGATGTGGTCGCGCGCGAACGCCTCGAGCTTCTCCAGGAACTCGGCGGCCCGCTTCTGCTCCTCGGGGTCCGGGCGCGGATGCGGGTGCACCAGCCCCAGGTCGAGCCGGCCCTCGAAGAGCGCGCGCGCGAAGCTGCGCTTCTCCCAGTCCTGCTCGCGTGCCTGCTCGGCGACCTCCCGAGCCTCGAGCTCCGTCGCCAGCTCCCTATCGCTTGCCATCGTGGCCTCCTGCTGACTTCCCGAACGGCTTCAGCAAATCTAATACTCCACAACCGCCCGACGTGTCAGAATCTCAGGACGCCTCGCGGGCCTCGGCGTCGCGGTGAAGGAAGTCCTCGATCTCGTCCGCGCGGGCCCGCGCGTCGGCCTCGCCGATCTCGATCAGCGCGCACAGGTAGTCGCGCTGGAAGAGCACCAGGGAGAGGAAGTCGGGACTCTTGGTCTCCCTGGTGCCGAGGCCGCGGGTGAGGAAGCGGAAGCCGCGGGGGAGCCCCGCCTCGAAGTTGGACGCGAGCCTGCCCAGGTCCCGAGAGGGCCGGAGCGTGAGAAGGTCCACCGGGCGCAGCCCCGCCCGGTGCTCCTCCGGGAGCCGCTCCAGGAGGCGGTTGAGGCGCTCGAGCCTGAGCGCGTCGTTGTCGAGGAGGTCCAGGAAGATCGAGTTGAGCAGGACGCCCGCGACCTGGGCGGGGGGGGGATAGCCGCGAATCGTGGCCTGTCGCGACTCGTCGCCCAGGGGGCGATGGCGCGTCGAGATCGCGATGACCCTGCGGGCCCCGAGGTGCAGCACGGGCGACAGGGGCGCGGTGAGCCGGATCCCCCCGTCGCCGTACCACTCGTTGCCCACCTGCACCGCGGGGAAGAGGAGGGGGAGCGCGGCCGACGCCATCACGTGCTCCACGGTCATGGTGGTCGAGCGTGCCTCCCTCTGGGGGCGCTCCCACTCGTGGATCTCCGATCCCTGGATCCAGGTCACCGAGCGGCCCGTGCTGTAGCTGGTCGAGCTGATCGCGAGCGCCTTCAGGCGGCCGTGATCGAGGTTGTACTGCACACCGGTCAGCTCCCCGTTCACGGCGTGCAGCACCTCGGTCAGGTACGATCGGAGCGGGGACGTGTCCACCAGGCCCCGCACCTCCCGGTGGCGCAAGCCGCCCGAGCCGAGCTGTCCGAGCCAGCGCAGCGTGTTCATGCCCAACGCGCGGGCGTCGACCCGGAAGACGTCGTCGGTCTCGAGGCCCGACCAGAGGTGGCTGAGCTCCTCCACCGCCTGCAGGAAGGTCCCGTGATGGGAGGCCAGAAGCGCCGCGTTGATCGCCCCGGCCGACACGCCGGTGAGGTAGGGGATGCGGAGCTCGGGGAAGCGCTGTGCGACCACCCGGAGGAAGCCGACCTGATACGCCGCCCTCGCGCCTCCCCCCCCCATCACCAGCCCGAGGTCGGGAGGACCCGGGGATCGGCTCGCCCGCCGGACCGCGAGCAGGGGCTCGAGGGGGGGTACGTCCATGGATCAGCCGACCACGGGCCTGCCGATCGCGAGGATGCCCGTCGCGATGATGGCGAGCACGATGAGGGTCCCCACGACGTGAGGCCCGTACGTGCGGCGCTCCGGCGGGCGGCGCTTCATGACCCCGTAGACGACGTGGGCCAGCACGGCGGCGAGGAGCATCATGACGATGTGGCCGCCGAGCTGAGGGTAGAAGCTGTTGGTGAAGAGGGTCGCGACCCCGAGGAGCACGGTGAGGTCGAGAAGCCCCGTGAAGGCCGCGGCGAGGATCTTCATGGTCCCGTCGTAGTCCTTCTTCGTCGCGAGCCCGTGCGCAGCGTAGGCGACCACGAGGATGCCGGCGAGCAGGACGAGGTATCGAAGGCCGGAGTGGGCGTACAGGATCATGGTGTCGATGGCAGGGATGGAGTTGCACTCGGCCGGGGTCGAGCGTCGCGGCCGACCCCGGGAGGGAAAAGTTAGCCGAAAGGTGGCGCCCGGACCTCGGTCGCGCCGCCCCCCGCGACCGTGATCCTGCGTTCGCCCCGCCCCTGCGGGTCCACGCTCCACACGCGCACGGTGTAGGCGCCCGCGGGGATGCCCGTCAGGTGGAAGCTCCCGTCGGGCTCCGCGAAGGTGCCGAAGGGGGCCGAGGTGACGTAGACGAAGGCCGTCATGCCCGGGTGCACGTCGCACAGCACCTCGTATCCGCCCTCCTCCTCGAACACGAAGGTCAACGCCTCGCTCGGCGGCGTGTCGGCGTTCAGGATCGTCGAGTCACCGGCGAGGGATCGGATGTGCACGTTGTGCGCGAGGGACTCGCTGTTCGTGAAGCGGACCGGCGCGCCCGGGGCGGCGAGCAGGTTGCGCGGCGTGAACTGCAGCCCCAGCTGGTCCATGGTCGCCTCCGCGCGCACCGGGTCCACCGGATCGTCGGGCACGAGCGTCACGACCGACGGCACGAGGCCGACGGCGGGGGCCGCACGCCCGTAGACGCCCTCCGCGGGCCCCGTCTCGGCCGGGAGCGAGTCGGCGGGCGGCCCGGCGCACGAGGCCACGGCCGAGACGATCAGCGCCGCGAGGGCAGGGAGCGAGCCCCCGCGCATCAGCGCCCCCTCTCTCGCCTCACCTGCTCGAAGAGCTCCCGCGCCGAGCGCAGCTGCTCGCGCTGGGCCTGCGTCGGCGGGTAGAGGGTGCCGGGGCGGACCTCACCCCCGTTGAGGGCACGGTACGCCTGCTCGACCGCCCGGGCCGCAGCGGCGATGCGCTCCTCCGGCGTTCGCGGCATCCCGCCGCCGCCGCGTCCGAATCCGCGGCCGCCTCCCCTGATGCCGTTGTCCCGCATGAAGGCCTGGATCTCGTCGGAGAGCGCGAGCGACTCGAGCATGAACTGCTCGCGGCTCTCGTACATCGCCTGCGTGATCATCGGCATCTCCGGGTCGCCCCGGACGTCGACGACCGTCGATGCCCGTGTGCCTCGCGCCTCGACCTCCACCGTGTAGCGGCCCGGCGACACCCACGGGCCCCAATCGTCGATCCGGCGTGCCAGGTCCGGATCCAGGTGGCGCGACCACGACTCGTCCTGGCCGGGGATCGAATGGCGGAGGTCCCAATTCACCCGGTGGGTGCCCTCGGCGGCCGGCACGGCGAAGCGGCGCACGAGGCCGCCCCCGGGATCGTATACGCTCAGCACCGCGCCCCCGCCGCCCGACCCGAGACGGTACGTGACCTCGACCCCGTCGGCGGGGTTCGCGCCGGCCCACAGGGCCTGGCCGCGGTACGAGGTGTCCTTGCGGTACACGTGGATCGTGCCGGTGCCGGCGGAAAAGACCGTGACCGGGCCGGACGCCGCGGCCCACTCGGCGAGGGCGCGCGTGTCGTCGAGGATCCAGATGCCGCGTCCGTGCGTCCCCAGCACGAGATCCTTGTCCCTCGGGTGGATCAGGAGGTCGTCGTAGTGGGTCGTCGGCAGGTTCGGCATCTTCGCCCAAGCGGCGCCCGCGTCGGTGCTCACGAAGACCGAGTGCTCGGTCCCGACGAAGAGCGTGGCCGGGTTGTCCGGATGCTCGACGACGTCGTTGACGACCCCGAGCTCCGGGAGGCCGCCGTGCAGCGGCTGCCAGCTCGCCCCGAAGTCCTCGGTGCGGAGGAGGTAGGGACGGAAGTCCCCGTCGCGGTGCCCGTCGAAGGCCGCGTACGCGGTGCCCGCGGCGCGCTGGGAGGCGGTGATCCTGCTGACGTAGGTTCCGTCGGCGATCCCCGGGACGTTGCCGGACACCTCCGTCCACGTCGCGCCGCCATCCCGGGACACCTGCAGGTTCCCGTCGTCGAAGCCCACCCAGAGAATCGCGGGATCCAGCGGCGACTCGTCGAGCGTGACCGCCTCGCCGAACGAGCTCGTCCCGTCGTTTCGCGAGATCGCGATGTCGGAGCCGCGCACCCCCATGATCTCCAGCTCGTCCCGGTCGATGCCCCGGCTGAGGTCCTCCGTCCTCGCCCAGCCGTCGCCCCGGTCGGTGGAGATGAAGAGACGGTTGCCCGCCACGTAGAGCACGTCGGGGTCGTGCTGCGAGAGCATCATCGGCGACGTCCAGTCGAATCGGTACCGCTCTCCGAGCGGCTCGACCGGCGAGATGTCGTGCATGTCGCCCGTGTACGTGTCGTAGCGGAAGTAGCTTCCCCCGTTGGAGCTGCCGTAGGCGTAGCGCCCGTCCCGCGGGTCGGCCTGCCAGTACATCCCGTCACCGAAGCCGTTCTGCATCCAGTCGTCGTTGAGGATGCCGGCCCAGCGGCGCGTCTGCGACGGCCCCATGAACGAGTGGTTGTCCTGCAGTCCACCGTACACCCAGTACGGGTCGCGCATGTCGACGTCGATGGCGTAGAACTGCGCGATCGGGAAGTTGTTGAGTCGGCTGAAGTTGACGCCGCCGTCGTAGCTCTCGTGAAGGCCCGCGTCTCCGGCGAGATAGAGGTGCTCGGGGTCGTTGGGGTCGATCCAGAGCGTGTGGTGGTCGGCGTGCACGCCGACGTCGTAGGTCGGCGCGAGCGCGATCTGTCGGAAGCTGCGGCCGCCGTCCTCGCTCACGAAGGAGCGCGTGGCGAGGGTGTAGACCCGGTCCTCGTCCGTCGGATCGATGAAGACGTGCGAGTAGTACATGGGGCGGATGTTCTGCTCGCTGACGCGCTGCCAGAAGGCGCCCCCGTCCTCGGTGCGGTACAGGCCCTGCGTGTCCCCGTCCGCGGTCTCGACCAGGGCGTTCAGCACGCGGGGATTCGACTCCGAGATCGCGAGCCCGATCCGTCCCTTGTCGCCGTCCGGGAGGCCGCCTCGAAGCTCGTTCCACGTACGACCCCCGTCGGTGGTCTTGTAGATCCCGCTTCCGGGCCCGCCTCCGTTGAATCCCCACGCGGTGCGCTGGCGCTGGTACGCGGCCGCGTAGACGGTGCCCGGGTCGGAGGGATCCATGACCATGTCGTTCACGCCCGTGGCGGAGTCGATGAAGAGGACCCTCTCCCACGTGCGTCCCCCGTTCGTGGACTTGTAGACGCCGCGCTCCTCGGAGGGGGCCCACAGGTTGCCCGCGGCGGCGACCCACACCACGTCGGGATCGCGGGGGTCGACCTGCACGCGACCGATGTGGCGCGTCTCGGCGAGACCGACGTGCGTCCAGGTCTCTCCGCCGTCGGAGGAGCGGTAGACGCCGTTGCCGTACGAGGTCGACTGGCGGTTGTTCTGCTCGCCGGTCCCCGCGTATACGACGCTCGGGTTCGAGCGGGCGATCGCCACGTCACCGAAGGTGCTGACCGCCATCGTGTCGAAGACGTTGCGCCAGGTCATCCCGCGGTTCGTGCTCTTCCACAGGCCTCCGGAGGCCGACGCCACGAAGATCGTGGAGGGATCCCGGGGAAGCGCCTCCACGTCGTGAACGCGACCGCCCGTCACCGCCGGACCGATCGGTCGGGGATGGAGCGCGCGCATGTCCTCGGTGGCGATGGCCCGCTGGGCGGTGGCGCCGGGCGCCAGGACCGCGGCTCCACAGAGGAGGACGGCGTAGCGGGCTGCAGCGCGGGTCATGTCCCTCATGTCACCTCACTCCTCTGATCGGCTCGAATCCAGGAGGAGGTCGGGCTGGGTCGCGCGCACGAGCGCCTGGCCCACGACCGCCACGACCTCCTCGTCCATGTCCTGCGCACGCATCATCCACTCGAGATAGTCCGGCGCCTCGAGGGCGACCTCGGCGAGCGGGCGACCCGTGTGCTTCCCCCTCCTGAAGACCCGGCCCTCCCCCTCTCCGCTGAACCAGCGGTCGACCTCGCTGAGGGCCGGGGCGTACTCTTCGCAGTAGGCGTGCAGGCCGTCGAGGTCGCGAGGGAGGTGCTCGTAGCGTGCGAGCTGCGCGCTCAGGACTGCCGCGGACGTACGGATGTCTCCCAGCGCGGTGTGCGCCTCCTCGTGCTCGCGTCCCAGGAAGAAGCGGGCGGCGGCCGACAGATCCCTCGGCTCCTCGCGGTGGAAGATGTTCTGCATGTCGACCACGCGGCGTCCTTCCATCGCGAAGTCCACTCCGCAGCGCCCGAACTCCTCCACGAGCATCGGAATGTCGAAGCGGCGCACGTTGAAGCCGGCCAGGTCGCACCCCTCGAGGAGCTCCACGAGGTTGCGGGCCGTGCGGCAGAACTCGAGCTCGTGCGCCACGTCCTCGTCGGTGATCCCGTGCACGGCGGTGGCCTCGGGCGGAATCGGGATGCCCGGGTTGAAGCGTCGCTCGCGCTCGAGCACGTCGCCGTGCGGCGTGACCTTGATGAACGCGAGCTCGATGATGCGATCCCGCTTCAGGTCGAGCCCGGTCGTCTCGATGTCGAAGAAGACGAGAGGGCGCTCGAGGGTGAAGGGCAGTCGCATCGGCTAACCTTCCGCTCCCCCCTCCAAGCCCAGGGCCTCGAGCACGAGGGCGTTCTGCCCGGACGCGTGCGCAGACGCCTTGCCCTCGGCCGGGCTGGCCCTCTCCGGCCGGGACGCGTGGGACAGGGGCACCTTGCGGGGGACGATCGACCGGAGCCGCGGCCCGATGTAGGTCAGCGCGCCCATGTTGCGCGGCTCCTCCTGGGCCCACACGACCTCGCTCAGGCTCGGGTAGCCCTCCACGAGCTTGGTCAGGGCGGCGGCGGGGAAGGGGTAGAGAAGCTCGGCGCGCGCCACCGCGACGTGGCGGGCCTCGGCCCGCCGGTCGTGCCCCTGGATGTCGTAGTAGACCTTGCCCGAGCACAGGACCAGGCGGGTGATCCGCTCGGGATCCTCGACGGTGGGATCCGGCAGCACGTGCTGAAACCCGCCCTCGGTCAGCTCCTGGACGGCCGAGGTGGCGGCGGGATGCCGGAGGAGGCTCTTGGGCGTCATCACGATCATCGGGCGCTCGGGCCGCCTCAGCGCCTGTCGCCGCAGCAGGTGGAAGTACTGCGCGGGAGTCGTGGGATAGGTGACCCGCATGTTCTCTTCGGCGCAGAGCTGGAGGAAGCGCTCCAGGCGCGCGCTCGAGTGCTCGGGGCCCTGGCCCTCGTACCCGTGGGGCAGGAGGAGCGTCAGCCGCGAGTACTGGCCCCACTTCGTCGTTCCGGACGCCAGGAACTGGTCGATCATGACCTGGGCGACGTTGGCGAAGTCTCCGAACTGCGCTTCCCAGAGCACGACGTCGGTCTTGGCCCCCACCGAGTACCCGTACTCGAAGCCGAGCACCGCGGTCTCCGTGAGCGGGGAGTTGTAGACCTCCAGCCGGGCGTCGGCGACCTGACGAAGAGGCAAGAACGTCCGCCCCGAATCGGCGTCGTGCAGGACCATGTGGCGATGGCTGAACGTCCCCCGCTCCGCATCCTGGCCGGTCAGTCGAACCGGGATCCCCTCCATGAGCAGGCTTCCGAAGGCGAGCGTCTCGGCGTGCCCCCAGTCGAGGGAGCGGCCGGGCGAGAACTCGCTCGCCCTCCGCCCGAGCTGGCGCCACAGCTTGGGGTGGGGCGTGAACCCCTCGGGCACCCGCACGGTCGCGTCGTTGATCTGCGCCAGCCGCTCGAAGGCCACGCCCGTGGTCTCGGGCACGACGGGGACCTCGCGCTCCGTGTCGAGGGAGTCGTCCTCGACCGGACTGTAGTCGCGGACGTGGTCCTGCACGTTCCGCAGGCCCCGCGAGATCTCGTCGCGCATCTCGGCCACGCGGGCGTCGGTGATCACGCCCTCGCCGATCAGCCGATCGGAGTAGATCTGCTGCACCGTGGGGTGGGCGTCGATCTTCCGGTACTCGACCGGCTGCGTGTAGGCGGGCTCGTCCCCCTCGTTGTGGCCGTGGCGCCGATAGCCGACCAGGTCGATGACGAAGTCGTCGCGGTACTCGGCGCGGAAGGCCATGGCCAGGCGGACGGCCGCGAGGCACGCCTCGGGGTCGTCGGCGTTCACGTGGACGACGGGGATGCCGTACCCCTTGGCCAGGTCGCTGGCGTAGTACGTCGACCGTCCGTCCCGGGGGTCGGTCGTGAAGCCCACCTGGTTGTTCACGATGACGTGAACCGTGCCGCCGACGTGATAGCCCTCGAGGCGCCCCATGTTCAGCGTCTCGGCCACCACGCCCTCGGCGGCGAAGGCGGCGTCGCCGTGGATGATCACCGGCACCACCGTGGATCCGTCGGGCCTGGAGCCCTTCGACGGGCTGTCGAACTGCTTCGCCCGGGTCACGCCGAGCACGACCGGGTTCACGAACTCGAGATGGCTGGGGTTCGGCGCCAGCGTGACCCTCACCTCGCCGATGCCTGGGATCTGACGGGAGCCGCGCGCGCCGTGGTGGTACTTCACGTCACCGGTGCCCTCGATGTCGAGCTGGCCGCCCTTGACCGAGGGACCCTCGAACTCGGCGAGCAGCTCGCCGTAGGAGACCCCGACGATGTGCGTGAGCACGTTCAGCCGGCCTCGGTGCGCCATGCCCAGGACGACCTCGCGCGCCCCGTCGCGGGCCGCCTCCTCGATGACCAGGTCGAGCATGGGCACGAGCATGTCGGTCCCCTCGAGCGAGAACCGCTTCTGGCCGAGGTAGGCCCGGTGCAGGAACTGCTCGAGTCCTTCCGTCTCGCTGATCCTGCGCAGGAGCGCGCGCCGCTCCTCGGCGGACAGCTCCGGCCGGTGGGCGCCCGACTCCACCTGGTCCCACAGCCAGTCCACCTTCACGTAGTCGTCCAGGTGCTCGAACTCGTAGCCGAGCGAGCCCGCGTAGATCTCGCCGAGCGCGGCCAGCGCGTCCGCCACCGACAGGCCGTCCGCCTCGGGGTCGTCGAGCACGAGCGACGCGGGGAGCTGGCCGAGCTCCTCCATCGACGTTCCGTGGAAGGCCGGCGAGAGCTGCGGGTGGCCGGGCGGGTCGGCGCCGAGGGGGTCGAGTCGGGCGAGCTGGTGCCCGTGGTCGCGGAAGGCCTGCACCAGCGCGGTGGCCCGGGACACGGCGGGCAGGATCTTGCGCAGGTGCTCCTCGGGATCCGCGGCCGCCGCGCTCGGGGCCGCGTCCGGCGTCTCGGTGGCGACGGCATCGACGGTGGGGAGGGCATCGACGGTGGCGACGGCATCGACGGTGTCGACGGTCGTCGTGCGAGTGGCCGTCGGTCCGGAAGGCTGCGGTCGGGGCGCGGAAGGCTGCGGTCGGGGCGTGTCAGCGGCCGCGACCTCCGGCTCGGGCCCGGGCTCCGCGGGCGGGGCCGGCGTGGAGGCCGCGACCCCGGGCGGGGGGGAGGGTGTGGCGGGCGCGGCTCGGGCGGTGGAGACCGCACCCCCGGATCCGGCCGTAGCCGTGGGTGCCCGCGACGTCACGAGCTGATCCGGGACGATGAGACCCTCCGCGACCGCGAGCGCCCCGCCGTTCTCGAAGAGCCTGCGCCACTGCGGGGGCACCGACTCCGGGTTCCTGGCGTATTCCTCGAACATCGCCTGTGCGTAGGCGGCGTTCTGACTGTCGAAGAGCGTGTCGTCGGTCACGTCCGGGGTCCCTGCGCTCGGCCGCGCACGGCCATGGAATCGCGGGCTTCTAAGCTACCGCTTTTGTGCGGTGGGTTGGAGAGTGTCGCCCCGGTTGCGCAAGTTCCGTGGGTCGCAGAGTCCGCCAACGCAGGATCCCCTTGACGCACGCCGCCCCGCTCCCCGTCACGCCGAGGACCGTCCGGGAGGCCCGCTCCGGGCGCCCCGCCGCGCTCGTGCACGCGGGCTGGGCCTCGTCGTTCCCGTGGCTGGTGCAGGGGACGACCGTGCGCGGCCGAGCCGAGGATCCGTTCGATCTGGGCCTCTTCAGCGGGGCATCGCCGGAGGCGCGGGTGCGCGAGCGGTGGGAGGAGCTCCGCTTGCTGACGGGGATGCGCCGCGTCGTGCACGCCCGGCAGGTGCACGGCCGAGCCGTGCGGAGCCACGACGCGGGCGGCAGCGGGTTGGATCTCACCGAGCCCTGCGACGGGCACGTGACCGACCGGCCGGACGTGCTCCTCGCCGTCACCACCGCGGACTGCGTGCCGGTGTTCGTCGTCGATCCGCCACGCAGGGCGATCGGTCTCGTGCACGCCGGCTGGCGCGGCGCGGCGGCCGGAATCCTGGAGGAGGCGGTCGCCGCCATGGGGCGCGGCTTCGCCTCCGCGCCGTCCGCTCTGCACGTGCACTTCGGGCCCGCGATCTGCGGCCGCTGCTACGAGGTGGGGCCCGAGGTCTTCGAGGCCCTGGGACGGCCCGTTCCGGACCGTCCCTCTCCGCTCGACCTGCGCGCTGTGCTCGCCGCCCGCGCCTCTACGCTCGGGGTGCCCGTGACGCAGCTCTCGGTGTCGGCGCACTGCACGCGGTGCACCGGGAGCGACCTCTTCTCGCACCGGGCGGGTGACGGGCAGCGTCAGGCCGGCTTCCTCGGCGTTCGCGGCCGGGGGGCCGCCGAGGGGTGAGAGGCGAGCGCCCGGGGCGGCAGGACCGCGTGGGCCTGTGCCGGGACTGCAGGCACCACCGGGTCACCGGCAACCGGCGGGGGTCGCGCTTCCATCTTTGCGAACGGTCGAAGGATGACCCACGATTCCCGCGCTACCCTCCGCTCCCGGTCGTGCGCTGTGCCGGATACGAGCGGGGAGAGCCGGACCCGTGGGCCGGATTCACGCAGGAGTGAGGGCTGTCCGGCGCGCTCGGCGCCGGGGCCGACGAGGCGCGAGCGCGGTGGCGCATCGCATCGAAAGGGAGAGTGAAGAGGATGAGCCAGCCCTTCTACACGTCGCGGTCTTCCGTGGCGAAGGTCGCCGGACTCCACAGGCGGGCCCGGCTGGAGGACGGCACGGAGCTCGACTTCGGGGTCCACGGCCCGGTCAAGGCGCACTACGGGCTGGATTCGCAGCCGAACCTGCCGCTGCCCGTCGACTATCTCGTCGCGGCCGCCGCCGGCTGACTGCTCGGGACGCTCAACGGCGCACTGGAGGTGCGCGGGATTGCCGTTCCGGACGGCGACATCAGCTGCACGGCGGAGGGCACCAACGAGGTGGTGGATCGGATCATCGTGCTGACGAGGATCCACGTGCGCTACACGATCCGGCTGCCCGCGGGTGCGGACCGCAACGCGGTGGACCGCGCCCTGGCGTCGCACGTCGCCAAGTGCCCTACGGCGCGGTCCATCGAGGACTCGGTGGAGATCACCTGGGCGGCGGACGTCGTCGAAGGTTGACGGGCCGGCCGGCCCGATCGTTGACTCGTCCGGCCCGATCGTTGACTCGGCCGGCCCGGCCGGTGACTCGGCCGGCCCGGCCGGGCCCGCGAACCGTCAGAAGCTCCGCCAGATCCGTGCCTGAATGCGGGTCCCCCCGAAGGTCCTGCCCCACTGCTGCTGTCCGCGCAGGGTGAGCGTCGTCGAGCCGGTGGCGCGCAGCGTCAGCGTCAGGTCCGCGGAGTGCGACGTCAGCGAGAGCGCGCTGTCGGTTCGGTAGAGCTGATAGCCCCAGCGCGTCTCCAGGCTGCGCCAGCCGAAGCCTACCGCGGGCGCCACGCTGAGGGACGTCATCCCCGCGCGGCTCCAGCGACGACCGGAGGCATGGAGGTGGAGCCCGCCCAGGTCCTTCCAGGCGGACGCCGAGAGCGACCGGCCCGGCTCGTCGTCGGCCCACCTGGTGGTGCCGGCGTCGAGGGCGAGGGAGCCTCCGGACCCGAACAGGCTCACGCCGGCCGAGACCTCCTCGCGCTCGAGCGCGTCGAGCGGGGCCAGCCCGAGCAGCACGTCCGGTCGGCTACGCCCGTAGGCCGCGTGCACGCGAAGGGGGCCGGCGAGCTCGACGCCCGTCAGGACCCTGAGCTGACCGAGCGTCCACTCCCCGGTGGCCGCATCGCGCTCCAGGCGCAGCCGCTGATCCACCGACAGGCGGCCGACCGAGAGGGCCTGGCTCCAACCCGCGAAGCTGCGATCCGCGAGGCTGTCGGCCTGGGGATGCAGGAGGTGGAACGAGAGGTCCGTGTCGTAGCGCCAGCCCCGCCCGCCCCCGGAGAAGTCCACGAAGGCGGTCAGCTTGGACACGTCCCGGGAGAGCCCCTCGTTGCCCCGCTCGGGCTCGAGGCCCGCGGCGATCCCGACGCCGGGTCCTCGGCGACCGCCGAGTCGCAGAAGCAACCCGTCCCAGTAGCCGCTGTACCGCTCGAAGGGGTTGTAGAAGCGCCCCATGCGCAGCTCCACGGGCGCGGCCTCGAAGCTCTTCACGAGGGTCAGCCCGTAGAGCCGCACGGACGTCGTCGGCTGGATGGTGGCGGCGTCGCTGTACCGGTAGGAGCCGCGCAGGTTGGCTTCGACCCGCAAGCCCCCCGGCAGATCGGACGCCGAGAGGGACAGGCTCGACGTCGGCGTCGCGAACCGACGCCGTGTCGTCCCGAACAGATCTCCCTGCCACGAGGTCCGGGTCTCCCTCGCGTCGAGGAGGAGCGAAAGCCTGCCTCGGACCCGTGGGGGGTCGGCCCCCCGCGCGGGGCCGGTACCGGGTGTCGGGACCGCCGCGCCCGCCCGCTCCTCCCTCTCCCCGGCGGGCTCCGTGACGGGAA
>JBFFWJ010000011.1:0-18646 GCA_041570315.1 Longimicrobiales bacterium
AGGCGGAGTTTTCGAGGTATCCGCAGCTCTCTCCGAGAGCAGTCCGAGCCGCTGTCGCAGCCTTTCTCGACGAGTAGCGGACCCGAAGTCCTTACTCGTGATCCTGGCCGGCGGCCTGCTCGGCCCGTCCACGACGACGGGGGTGGCACAAGCGCACGCGCCGCTCCTGGACGACGCGGGCGAAGAGATCGTCGCGACGTTTTCGATCGTCGCGCGCGACCCGGCGCCCCAAGAGCCGGGCGTAGCGGTTTAGTCCCCGGCGTTTCGTGCGGCGCCTCACGGATGCCGATCCCGGCCGGGATCGGGGACACCTCGCGGTGAAAGGGAGAGGCCGTCGTGCGCGCCATGGCCCACGCCTTCGAGACGTTGTCGAGATCCGCCGACTGATGAACATGGCGGTCTCACGCAATCAGCGGAGCATCGCGAGGGACCTCGCGGCGCAGGACCGGTTGGACGAAGCGAGACCGCACGGTCGAGGCTCGCGAGCCCGGAGTCGCCTGCCTCTACTCACCGCTCGCAGAGGACTGGCCGGCCGAGGGGCCCCGGGCGCGGAGCGCCACGGCGCGCACCCGCCACGGCCAGATCACCCACACGATGGCCACCCAGAGCGCGAAGACCGCGTAGCCGATCCACACAGCCGGGACGTCGTACGGGGTCTGGCCGACCAGCGGATGGGGTAGGGGACCGAAGTCGGGCCAGATCCCCTCCGTGAAACGGGACACGGTGTTCTTTCCGATCTGGTAGAACTCCGCGAACCCCGCCCCGTAGGCTCCCAACGCGATGAGGGCGTACTGGATCAGGAGGTGCCGCTCGGACCGTTCGGGGTCGGCGTCGTAGCTGCGGAGCGTGAAGAAGCCCCAGATCGCCGCACCGATGACCCACGCGCACGTGGCCGTGAACAGGTATTTGCGGACGGCGGCGTCCATCATCCACGCGGCGGGCAGGGTGTGAACTCCCAGCACGATCGCGAAGGCGAAGTAAGGCCTCCCGTATTTTCTGCGCCAGCCCTGCTTGGCGAGGGAAAGCGCCATCATGATCAGCACGGTGATGCCGACCACGTTGTGCACGAGGAGGAAATTGACGGCGGGTGTCTTGAGCTTCGTGCCGTGATAGCCGTCGACCCAGTGCCCGAGGTTGATGCTGCCCTCGAGGCCGTGCTGGACGTATGCGTCGGCCGTGTCCGCGGTGTCGAAGGCGATGTAGTACGGGATCTTCGTGACGTTCCAGGCGCACAGACCGACGAGGAAGAACACGAGGATCTTCTTCAGCACGGCTCCTCCGGGCTGGATGGCCGCGCCCCCTCGGAGCGCGCCCGCCCAGGATGCGCAGCGGAGCGCGGGCGCGCCAGTGCCGCCCTAGCGGGCGTAGCGCGCGGGGTGCCCCGAGCCCAAGCTGACGGGCCCCCACCGCACTCCTTGTGCCCGGCATCGTCCTGACCCGCCTGTTGTCCGGCATCGATCTCGAGGACACGCTCCTCATGACATTCACACGGCGCCGCGATCGTGCCGATGATGAAGGCCGCCTACCTCCTGCGGTTCCGGTCGGACGACGTCGACGTGGTGCGACTCTCACCGAGCCTGGGGCCGCACGCGTAGCGGCGGCGCCGCTCCAGAAGGCCGCCACCGCGCGTCCATGCCGCTGGTGGGCGGCCGGGGCACGCCGTCGGCGTCGAGGAGACGACGACGTGGCGCTCACCCCCGACCGGCAGCGAGAGCTCTACTCCGCCCTCAAGGCGGTCACGGGGTCGATCCCGGTTCCCCTGCGAGCGGGCACGTACGCGGCGAGCAGCGCCACGACGAACAGGCCCGTCGAGACGCCGGCGAGGCCGATGGGGTCCGCGGTGCCCGTGCCGAAAACCAGCCCATCGAGGAACCGGGTCGCCCAGAGTGAGCCACCGACGCCGGCCACGATCCCGACGAGCGTGACCCCGAGCCCCTGCCGCAACACGAGCGCGATCAACGATGCGCGTCCCGCGCCGAGCGAGGCACGCAGTCCCAGCTCCTGTGTCCGCTGGGCGACCACGTAGGCGATCGTCCCGTACAAACCGACGGCGACGAGGAACAGGGCGACGGCCGCGAAGAAGCCGAGCAGGAGCGTCAGCACGCGCGGGCGCACGGTCGCGGCCGCGGCACGCGTCTCCATCGACATTGCCGACGTGAGCGCGAGCTCCGGCGCGATCTTGGCGAGCTCCGCCTCGACCGAGGGCAGGATCGCTTCCGGCGCGCCTACGGTGCGGATCAGCAGCCCGGTCTCGGGCTGCGCCCCCTGCCGCATCGGCACGAAGGCGAGACGCTCGGGCGGCGCGCCCGGCTGGTCGAGCCGCATGTCCTCCACGACCCCGACCACGGTGGCGCCCTGCTCCTCGAAGCCGGGCCACGACAGCTGGACGCGTTGGCCGAGCGGCCGTCCCCCCGGGAACAGCTCTTCGACCGCCGACCGGCCGAGCACCACCACGCGCTCGCTGTTCTCGTCATCGGTCCGCTCGATATCGCGCCCCTCGAGGAGATCCGCTCCGAGCATGGTGAGATGGCCGTCGGACACCGGTTGGATCCGGGTCCACAGGTGGTGGGCGGGCGTGAGATCGGGACGTCCCTCCGAGCCCAGCACGAGGGTGCGCCACGTGGGACCGCCCATCGGCACCTCACCGGCCGACGCCGCGAGCACGCCCGGGAGCGCACGCATCCGCTCGACGACCTCGGTGTGGAAGACCGCGGGATCGATGCCCGCGGCCTCGTCGGCCGGCGAAAGGCTGTACATCGCGGTGAGCATCCCTTCGCCCTCGAAGCCGAGGTTGACGCGCTCGAGGTTCAACGTGGTACGCGTCATCAGGGACGCGCCGGCGAGGAGGACGATCGCGATCGCGACCTGGGTGCCGATCATTGCGCCCCGACCGCCCAGACCGAGGACACCCGGGCGGGACCCGATCGCGGTCCTGCCACCGCGCAGTCCCTCGCCAGGGTCGGTGCCCGACGCCTGCCACGCCGGGAGCAGCCCGACCAGGAGGCCGACCCCGGCCGTCAGCGTGAGGGCGAACCCGAAGACCCGCCAGTCGATGGTTAGGGCCTCGGGGTCGAGGAACTCGAGCCCACGACCACCGGTGGTCCCGAGCGACTCGCTGAGCCACCGGCCGACGGCGTCCATGCCGAACATCGCCAGTCCGAGGCCGAGCAGCCCGCCGAGGAAGGCCAGCGTGAGGGTCTCGGTCAGGAGTTGTCGTACCAGGCGGACGCGGCCTGCGCCGAGGGACGCGCGAACCGCGGCTTCCGTACGGCGCGCGGCGCCTCGGGCGAGCAGAAGCCCGGCCAGATTGGCGGTAGCGATGAGGAGCACGAGAAGGACAGCGGTGAAAAGCGCGATCATCGACGTCTTCGCGACCGCATTGCCCCGCGCGTCCGCGAGGGGGACCACGTCCAGCGAGGCGGTTAGGTTCTCGCCCCCGGGCGGCGGAGGCCACCGCTCCATGATTCCGGCGCCGAACGCCCGCGCCTCCTCGGCGGCGCGCTCGACCGTCGCGTCGGGGGTCAGCCGACCCAACACGTAGAAGAACTGGTTCCAGGGATCCTCGGTGATCGTCGGGTCCTCGACTTCGCGCAGCGAGGCGAACGGGATCCACGCCTCGGCGGTGCCGCCCAGGC
Organism: Longimicrobiales bacterium; assembly: GCA_041570315.1. Classification (GTDB taxonomy): domain Bacteria; phylum Gemmatimonadota; class Gemmatimonadetes; order Longimicrobiales; family Gaopeijiaceae; genus JBFFWJ01. The sequence continues at coordinate 3,636 of JBFFWJ010000011.1, forward strand.
CCTCGTAGCCCTCCTCGACGACGCCGACCACTCGGAACCGCAGCCGATCGAGGGTGACGACGGTGCCGACCGCGTCCGGCGTCCGACCCATGCGGCGCTCCCAGAAGCCGCTGCTCACGACGGCGTTCATGACCGGGCCACCCGCGTCCTCTTCCTCCGGCCCGAAGAGCCGACCCAGGCGTGCGCGCGCGCCGAGCATCGGGAGGAGGGAGGGCGTCACGGCCTCGACCGAGACGATCTCCGGAGCCCCGAGCTCGGTCAGCGTCATCGTTCTCGCCGCATACGCCCCGAGCGCCGAGAACGCGGTGGCCTCTTCGGTGAAGGCGACGTAGCGGGGATACGACCACTGGCTCGGTCTCATCTCCTCACCGGCGGGTCTGAAGAGCTGGTCGACCACGACGAGCTGGTCCGGCTCGGGGTACGGCGGCTCGTTCAGCACGGCCTCCTCGATCACGCTGAAGAGCGTCGTGCTCGCCCCGATCGAGAGCGCGAGCGTCACGATCGCCGCCGCGGCGAAGCCCGGGCTCCTGCGCAGGGTGCGCAGGGCGTACCGGACGTCCTGTAGCATCGACTCCATCCTCCACCCCTCCTTCCACTCGCTCATCGCGTCCCATACCACACCCGAGAGGAACCGCACCAAATCGCCACGATTCGACGAGGTCGCCCGAAGCTGCCAGAGCTCCGCCTCCCACTCGCCGCGACGCTCGGCGCGCAACGCCCCCGGAACGAGCCCGGCGACGACTCGGAGAAGCCGACGGCTCCAGCGTGTCGCCGCATCGGTCGGCCAGGCGGGCGTCACTCGCTGTCTCCCGCCACTGCCAAGTCGAGGTCGGCCGGGAGCTCGACCCCCAGGTCCTGGAGCCGGCCCCGCGCGGTCTGCAGCGCCGCCAGGCCTTCCCGGCTCAACTCGTAATACCGGCGTCGAGGGCGGCGCTCGGACTCCGCGATGGCGGGGTCCTCCCACCGTCCTTCGATCCAACCGCGGCGCTCGAGCCTACGCAGCGTCGTGTACACCGTGCCCGGGAGCAGCCCCGTCCGGTTCACGATGTCGAGACCGTAGCAGATGCTCCGCTCGATCACGCTCAGGACGACCACGGTCGTCACGCCCAGCGCTCTGCTCATCGTCGCTCGCCCGGCTCGATCCTTCGTCAGCTACCTAACAGTGAACAATATCTAACACTTCTGCCGAAAGAGCTCAACGGGGGATTCAACGACGCGGTGCAGACGGATCGTAGGGACGCGGCGAGTTGACGTGGCCGGGCGACCCAGCCGCGGCTGGAGCAGATCGCCCTTTCCGCGATGGAACGGCTGGGCATCAAGGGTCGTCGGAGAGCGCTTCAGGTAGTCCGCCGGCTCTGCGAAGCTCACCCGCCCGAGCCCTGCCAGGTGCGCATGCTGGCGGCATCGAGCTCGTCGAGGAGTCCTTGGCGCCGGAAGTAGCGGAGGACGCGTTTCTGGACGACAGACTCCACCTGAGCGATGCGATCGGGCGTCAGGTCATGGGCCTCGTGAAACCCGATCTCGCTGTCGTCGACCTTGTTGAAGACGCCGTCGAGCACGACGAGGTACTATGTGGGTGGACGTTGAGAGAAGAGCCGAAGCGATGGAAGAAGCTGATGGCTCCGAGCTGGGGGCGAGCGCCCACAACGCAGCCGGCCGGCACCCGGAGTGACCGGTAGGTGACACCGTGGAGTTCGGCTGCGATCGGTGGAGTCCGGCGTCCATTCGGCACGCCGTGACCGCAAGGCTTCGTACCGATCACCGGCGGATCACCATCGAATCCGGAACTCACGCCACTGTGGCCCTCATCGTGGCCCGTCCCTGCGCGGGACCGGCCAAACCCCCTTGCCGAGGAGGCCGCTTCATGCGTATGCCGAGAGTTTCTTTGGTCGCTACCCTGTCGATCGCGGTGGTGTCGCTGGGATGCAGCGAGACGCCACTTGCGGCGCCCGTCGACGTCGAGCCGAGCCTCATGAAGGGAGGCGGAGGGCGAGGTGGTGGGCCGGATGGCGGCGAGACGGTCGCGTCGATCACGATCGACGACGCGGCGGCTCATAACGTCGCAAGTGATGATGGGACTCCCTACGTGGACGGCGAGGCGCTCGTGGCTCTGACCTTCGGGGACGCCGACTTCGTCTTCGAGCCCGCTTCTCGCAAGCGTGGCAACAGGAGTCTATCGATCAGCTTCGCCGATCCGCTTGGCGGTGCAACGAGCCCGTTCGACGAAGATCCGACGACGCTCGGTCACCCGGGCAGTTTCAGGGTTCTGGCCGACCTCACCGCCATGCCGTGCGACGGAACTGCGAGCGCCGTGCCTGCTCGCTTCTTCTGGGGCCCCGACAACAACGGCCCTCTGTATCGCCTATCGCTGGGCGTGGACGGCACCGGCGACGCCATCTCGATATCCCGCACCGACAACGGGGACGGAACCTCCGAATGGGAGATGATCTCATCCGGTGCGGGCCATCTCACCGAGACGAGCCAGAATGACGATTTCGATTCCTTCGGCATGCCGTTCCGCTTCGTTCTGACCGGTTCCGCGGACGGCTGCTCCTGATCGAGCTCGGAGGCTTCCGTGCTCCCCACCGGTCCTGTGATCCGCTGATCGACCGACGCGATTCTCAGGTCGGTGGGGAGCTCGTGTTGACGGACCCTCGGCTTGCCCCGAATTCAAGGCCCGGCCATCCTGCGAATCCCAGGTCGACGACATCCACTGAGGGTACTCCTCACGAGGCGCGGGGCCGTCGGCGCCGGGGAGGAGGATGTCGTTTCAGTGACGCTGGAGCTCTACACGCTGGGAGGCCTGTCCAGCCGCACAGGGGGTGGTGGGGCCCCTGAGGCTCTTGGGCACACCAAGAAGAACGCTCTCCTGGCCTACCTGGCCGCCGAGCCGGTCCCGGGAGCTCACGCACGCGACACTCTTCTCGCCCTCTTTTGGCCGGAATCGGACGACCGCAGGGCTCGCGACGCCCTGAAGCAGCTCGTTCGCTCGCTGAGGCGAGATCTGGACGACGCGGTCGTGTCCGGTCGCGGAGGGCTCGCGCTCGGGGAAGGCCGCGTCTGGTGCGACGCGCTAGCCGTCGAGCGTGCGGCCGAGGCTGAGGACCTCGAGGCCGTGCTCGACCTCTATCGAGGGGAGTTTCTGGCCGGCTTCCACCTGTCGAACGCTCCCGACTTCGAGCGGTGGATCGATCGTCGCCGGCGACAGCTGCGAGATACGGCGGTGGGGGCTGTCCGCCGGCTCGCGGAGGAACGAGCCGCAACGGGTGATGTCGACGGGTCAGCCGACGCCCGGCACTGGGTCTTGCATCACGATCCTTACGACGAGGGCAGCCTCCGGTCCTTGATGCGCCACTATCTCGATGGAGGGGAACCGGGGCGAGCGATCGCCCTCTTCGAGGACTTCGTCGCCCGACTCGAACAGGACCTGGACGCGGGACCCGCGGACGAGACGCTCGCGCTCGCGAGACGCGCTCGGGCCCGTCCCCGCGGCGGCGGTAATTCCAGGACCGAATCCGAACCCGACAGCAGAACGGCCACCTTGCCCGCCTCGATCGCTGGGGGGATGGAGGCCTCCATCGCAAGTCCGTTACCCCCGGCTCACCGACGTCCTCGGTGGTGGTCGGCCGGCGTGATCGGTCTCGCGGCGACCGTGGTGATCGCAGCCTTCTTGTCGGGTTGGTTCGATCGCGGCCAGCGTCCCTCACGCCTCGCGATTCTGCCGTTCGAAAGCCTCGGGCCGGCGGACAGCGCCTACTTCGCTCGCGGTCTGAGCGATGACCTCATCGTCAGCCTGTCCCGCCTGCCCGAGCTCGAGATCGTGTCCGCCGCGGATCGGGGCCGCGGGCTCCCGCCTCCCACTCCGACGGCGGCGGCGACGGAGCTTGAAGCCGACTACGCACTCACCGGAAGCGTGCGCTTCAGCCGCACGGAGGACGGTCGAGCGAGAGTCCGGGTCGTCCCTCGACTCGTTCGTGCTGTGGACAACACGCAGATGTGGAGTGAGACATTCGAGGTCTTTGTCGACGACTTCTTCGACGTCCAGTCGGGAATCGCTCTCGCGGTCTCGGAGGCACTCGGTCGGGAGTTGGTCGGTGTCGAAGAGGTCGCGACGCCGCCGACGGCCGACGTCGAGGCCTACGCGTTTTACCTGCGAGGCCGGGACTTCCTTCGGCGTGAGTGGGTGCGTGTGAATCTCCGGCTCGCCGAAGACATGTTCCGGGAGGCGGTGCGGCGAGATCCGGGGTTCGCCGAGGCGTGGGCCGGCCTTTCGCTGGCTTCTTCGGAGCTCCACCACGGCCGCTGGGACCGGAGTCCCGAAGTGCGTCTCCGCGCGATCCAGGCCGCCGATTCCGCGACGGTCCTCGCGCCCACGGGGGCGGAGAGCATGTTCGCCACGGCCATGGTGGACTATCGGATCCACGAGCGCTTCGAGTCCGCCGCCCGGTTGATGGACCTGGTGGAGGCCGAGCGGCCGACGGATACCGACGTGCTGATGGCGCGGGGGTACCTGGAGAGGAGGCGCGGCGCGTGGCAGCTGGCCGTGAGGTATCAGACCCGTGCCCTCGAGATCGAACCGCAGGTAGCGCGCGGCCGGGGCGGGTTGGTTTGGACCCTCATTCCGCTGCGTCGCTACGAGGAGGCTGACCGCGTGATCTCGGAGTCGCTCGAGATGTTTCCCGACATGCGAGGCTTCTACGGGACCGCGGCGCTCGTGAAGCTGATCGGGTGGGGGGACGTCCGGTCGGCGCGCGATCTCCTCGAGACCGGAAACCGTCGCGTCGGTTACGCGCCGATCGGCCCGACGTGGTTCACGCTCGAACTCCTGGATCGCGAGTACGAAGCCGCGCTGGCGACGATACAGGGACGCGGTGGCGGCGCGCATCTGGATCGTGCACTCGTGTACGGCCTGATGGGAGACGAGACACGAGCGCGCGTGTACGCGGACTCCGCACGGCAGTCGCTCGAAGCGGCCCGTGAACGCTCACCGGAGAGCCCGGGCACGAGAGGCCTGCTCGGTCTCGCCTATGCGCACCTCGGTCGTGGGGACGAGGCGGTGTACGAAGCCCAGGAGGCGATGGAGCTCCTGCCTGTGGATCGGGACGCAGTTGCCGGCCCCGAGCACGTCGAACGGCTCGCCCAGGTCCACGCGATTCTCGGAGACGCCGACGCAGCGGTCGAGGTTCTCCGGTATCTGCTGTCGATCCCGTCGGAGGTTTCACTGGCCCGTCTAAGGGTCGATCCGCGATATGACCGTGTTCGTGACAGTGAGCCTTTCAGGGAGATGATGGGTGAAGGGGGCCCGACCTCCTGAGCGCCGCCTGCTCCCCTGATGTGACCCTCTGAAACGAGACCAGCGCGGATGTTGGGATCGGTCGCTGGTCGCAGAGGGCGATGGACGGTGCCCGGGAGGCTGGGCCAATGCGTGGTGGTGCACGCACGCGAACGAACCCGTGTCCGCCGCTTCCCCGCCGGGGAGCTCGGGATCGCCATGGCGGACGCTCGAGGCGAGCAGGGGGCGTCGCCATGGTCAAACGAGTCGTCGGCGTTGGCCTTCGGGCTCGCGGGCGCCGGGTGCTGCTGCTGGCAGCAAATCGTTGGGGACTGTCGGGGATGGAACAACAAGGTCGTGGGTTCGCGCCGAGCGGCCCGTGACGGTCTGCGACAGCCCTTCCGGCTCACCGCGACAGAGTGAGGATCGGCGTAGCCGACCGCACCTCAATCCCACCTCCTCCGCGTTGCAGCACAACGACTTAGCACACGAACGCCTCGGAAGAGCCAGCGCCAACAGCGGTCCGACGCGCGGCGCTGCGGAGACGTGGGAGCGGGACGGGCCGAGCGGCCCGCCCCGCATCTCGCGCTGATGGCTTCAAGGAGCCCCGACTACTCCGATCCGGAGCAGCCGCTCGCCAAGGTCCCGGCGACCGGCGCGTCCGCCCACGGTGTGTAGACCGTGTCGGGTATCCCTCCGATGACGCTCTGTGGTCCCGCGACGTTGCCCCAGTAGTTGCAGGTCAGGTCGGAGCTGCCTTCACCGCCGCCCCCGATGTCGGTCGACTGTCCTGAGAAGTCGTTGAAGCGGAAGTCAGCCGACCCCACGAACACCGAGACAGCGGTCCCGTTGAGTGTGAACACGTTGTCGCGTCCGGTCAGTGTGGAGTTGTCGTGGACTTCGACACCCGAGGCGAACCCAGCGAAGGTGTTGCCGTTGACCGTGGCGTTCGTCTCCGTGTAGAACCCCAACCCGAGCTCCGATCCGCTACCCGTCACCATGTTGTTCTCGAACGTGACGGTGTGCGGCCCGAAGGCCGGATCGTCCTCAGCGGTGATCAGCACCTGCTGCGTCCCATGTCCTGCGGGAATCGTGATCGTCTCGTTTCGGATCGTCGGCATCGATCCGTCCAGGATCTTGTAGCAGATCACTCCGCACGAGTGCAGGGTGTTGTACTCGATCGTTGGACTCGCGCCGTTCTGTACGACGATGATATCCGAGTAGTCCCACTCCGACTGCCCGGCCACGTGCGTGAACTCGTTGTTGGAGATCGTGGCCGTCGTCCCACTCGAAGCTCGGATGCAGTCGAAGAATCCGCATCCGTTGAACGTATTCCCGTCGACGAGACCGGACGCGGACTGAGCGACCTGGACGACTTGGTTCGCGTCCGGTCCCACGTCGCCCGTGAGGACCGGGGCTGCGAACGTGTTGCCCAGGATGTCGACGGATGATCCGCCCTGTGCACTGATGCACCGACCTTGACCGCAGTCGAGGAAGTTGGAGCCCTCCACCCGACCCGAGGACGGGATCGGCGTCGCGTCGTAGTAGAGCACTCCGGTGGCGGTGTACCCTCCGAACGTGCTGCCCACCACCTCCACGTGTGCGTTCTCAGCAACGATTCCGTACGCCCCGCCGCTAAAGGTCGTGTTCTCGACGTACGTGCCGGCGCCCGTGACCGAGCTGAGTCGCGAGTAGATGCTTCCGCGGGAAACCGGGTCGATGTCGAAGGTCACGTTTCGCACGATCAGCTGGTCGTACGTCCCCTGCGCCCGGATGGGATAGGTACGCGTCTCGAGGTCCGGTCCGTTCGGGGTGTTCATGTCGAACGTGAGCCCGTCGATGACCACCGTGCCGCTGCTGTATCCGTCCAACAGGAACGCCGCGCGCGCCACGTCGGTCTGTATGATCGCCCCGGATCCCTCGCCTGAGATGGTCATGGACCGGTCCAGGGCGACTTCCTCGACCGGGTGCGTGCCGTCCGACACGAGGATCTGCCCGTCCGGTGGCACGGCGGACACGGCATCCGCGACCGTCGGGACGAACGGGAGGCCGCTGCCGTCGTCCGCGGCGGCGACGCGCAGCGTGGCTCCGTCGCAATCCGTCGCGCCCGTGCCGGCGATGGGCTGGAGCGCCCAGGGCCAGTAGACGCCGCGGTCGAGGCCGGGGTCGACACCCTCCGGTCCGACCGCGCTGCCCCAGTAGTTGCAGGTGAGGACATGCCCCGCGCCCGCCCAGGCGATATCGGTGACCTGGTTCGTGAAGTCGTTGAACCGGAATTCGACCGGGGCGGGATCGGCCTGAATCGCTACCGAGGTCTGGTCGAAGGTGTTGTCCCTGCCGACCAGGGAAGCCTCGCCCCCGACGGCGACACCGACGCCGACCTGGACGAAGGCGTTCCGCTCGGCGGTCACTTGTCCGTGCCAGACGCCGAGGCCGTGTCGGGCCGGGTACGTCGTATGGTCTCCCGGATCACCCGACTGTCCCGAGCCCGTGATCACGTTGTCCTCGAACGCGATCGTATTCCCTGCTCCCTCCCACTCGGGGTTCCTGCCCGAGTGCAGGACCTGGTCGGTACCGTGCCCGCTCGGCACGCTCACCGTCTCGTTGCGGATCGTGATGTTCGAGCCGTCACCGATCTTGTAGCAGGCGAAGCTCGCGCAGCTGTTGATCGTGTTGTTCTCGACGAGCACGTCCACGCCCCGGAAGGACGAGACGATCGCCGCGTACTCCTGCTCGGCCGAACCGGCTACGTGCGTGAACTGGTTGTTCGACACCGTCATCGTGCCGTTCGCCAGCACGCACTCGAAGTAGCCGCAGCCGAGGAAGACGTTGCCATCGACCGTGCCCGTGTTGCTCGCCCCGTAGGCGACCACCTGATCCGGGTCCGGAGCGGGGTCGCCCGTGAGGGTCTGTGCCGCGAACGTGTTGCCGGTCACGTCCGAGGTCGAGCCGTTCGTGACCAGGACGCAGCGGACGTTCCCACAGAAACCGAAGTCGTTGTCGGCCACGTCCGCGACGGTGCCCTCGGTCAGCGCGACACACATATTGCCACAGTCCGCGAACGAGGAGCTCTGCACCAACCCCGTGGTCGGGTTGGGCGAGCCGTCGTCGAAGTAGTAGACGCTCCGGACGACCCCCGTGAACGAGCTGTTGGTGACCTCTCCGTGGCTGTCCGCGATCGTGAAGCCGTACACGCCCCCGACGACCTCGACGCTGTCGAGGAGCGTAGCTGCGGTGAGCGTCGTGCTCCCCTCCACGAAGATCGAGCCGCGTGAGCCCGGATCGATGTCGAAGGTGGATTTCTGCACGATGAGCTGGTCGTACGTCTGCTGTGCCCGGATCGCGTAGCTCCGCGTCGGGATGTCCACGCCGTCGGGCGAGTTGAAGTCGAAAGCGATGCCGTCGATGAGAACCGTTCCGGTCCCGTAGCCGTTCACCCAGAATGCGGCCCGCGCGGTGTCCGTTTGAATGACGGGATTCTCGTTGCCTCGCGGCCCCACGGTGACCGGCGCGTCCAGGACGACACCTTCCACCTGGTGGGGCGACGTGCCGCACAACTCGATGGCGCCGCCGGGAATCGTGGCGTCGTACGCCTGCTGGACGTCCGGGAAATTGGATCCGCCGCCGCCTGCGCAGACGCGAGTCTTGGTGAGGATGCCGAACTGGCTGAAGTGGGTCGTCGTGCCCGATACCGTCTTCGTATCGGGATCCCATGCACCGTTCTCCAGCGGAACCCAGATACCGCTCTCCAGCACGAAGAGCGCGAGATCTTCCTCCCTCGCGTCTGGGTTGGCTGCGGCCAGCACATCCGGGTCGTACGTGAACGTGAGCTCCACGGGCTGGGCGAACACCGTGCCATCCGGCCCCAGATCGTAGACCGTGCCCTCGAGGCCCGAGGCGCCGACCGGCAGGGAAGGATCGTCCGCCTCTACCTGGTCGACCGTGATCTGCACGGGATCCTCGCCTTCCTCGTTCGGAACCGCGTTCGCGGGCACGTCGAGCTCGACCTGGCCGCCCGCCGCCGTGATCTGCCCTCCCTCCGCGTCCAAGGCGAACGCTAGTCCCTCCTCGATGCGGAACCGGATCGGGAGCGTACGGCCATCGAGGAGGGCGATGTAGTCGTCGGTGTTCACGTTTCTCAGCTGATTGCCGCCGCTGACCGCGTCGACGTCGGCGAAGCCGATAGGGCCTGGATCCCTGATGGTGATCCGGTACGTGGCGTCCGGGTCGAGCGCGAACTGATCCGTGTGCCAGTTGACGAGGTAGTGCTCGTCCTCGACGCTCAGGCGTACGGTCTCCGACCCCGGCCCGCTGTCCTCGGTGTAGAGGATGGGAAAGCCCGTGGGCTGCTCCGCAGCCGGCGCGCACTTGTTGGCGTCCGTATCGAGCAGACAGATCCTCACGCTGGGTGAGCGCGTCGAGTCGAAGTCTCCATCCACCACCGGTTCGGGGACCATCGGCGGGAGAAAGTAGAAGTGCTCGACCACGCCCGGGGCGTGAGCCGCGTCGGAGATCTGAAGCGATGGATCGAGCGCGTCGTCTACGCCGAGGGGCTGCTGGCACGACAGCAACGTGGCGAAGGCGAGCGGCGCGAGCAGGAAGCGACGCATTGGGGGAGCTCCGTGCGCATGAGGAGACCACGCGCGACCGAGATGCCGTGCGAGGACCACTGTCGTTGTGTCCTGACGTGGGATTCGGGCCCCCCGTTCCCGAGCTCCCCCCAACATGGGGGTCGCAGATAGGCAGCGCTACCCTCCAAGCGCCCTCCGGGTGAGGAGGGCAAGCCAGGGCGGGGTCGTTGGCGGGCGAGCACGGCGCGTCAGACCGAGTGGCAGAGGGACGGTCGGGGGAGCCGGCCCGGCTGCTCTCGACGCAGGCAGGACTGGTCGAACTCGAAGTCGGGGACGGGGTCGGGTAGGCCCGGCTTTGCCGACGTCCAACGGATGATGACGTTGCGGGCCAGGTCGGGGTCGAGGATGCTCTCCAGCCCGCTCAGACCCCCTATGAGGCACGCGGTATGGCCCGATCGGAGCTCGGCTCGGGGTCAGGGTGCGTCCATGAGCAGTTTGACGACCCAGAGGACCGGCACGATGACCATCGCCGCAAGCACGAGGTACGTCAGAGTCACACCGGCGCGCCCCATCCTGCGGACTACGAGGTAGGTCGCCCCCGACGCGACGGTCGGCGGGGCCAGCGTGGCGACCCATGTACGCGCCCACCCCACGAGTGCGGCCACGCCGCCGAATGCGAGGAATGCGAGCATTCCCGCGGCTCCCTGGGATCGCCGCTTCGCGAGCTCCTCCTCGGTGAAGGGGACCTGGAGCTCGCCATCGGGGCCGATCCCGATCACGCCTACGTTCTCGTCCTCTGGGCGATTCTTCTTCTTCTTGAACCCCCAGGGCGTCCCCCGTCCGCCTCCGGACCCTTTGCCCCCGCCTCGCGTCCGCCCGCCGGATCCTCCGCGTGGCTGGACAGGACGGGGCGGGTCGGGCACGTAGACGCGGCCGGAGCCGCTACACAGGTTGCAGTTTCGCCGAATCGTGACGTTGTGGCCCAAGCCGCCCGCGGGGTTCGGCCGCCACTGGGACTCCGTGGTGAAGCCACGTCCGCTGCAGGCGCCGCAGGTTCGGGTGCCCATGAATCACCTCGGGGCTGGAGTGTGGGCCCGCACGATTGTTCCGGATGCGGGCGGATGGCAAGGTGATCTCATACGCGGCCTTCGGGACGGTTCACAGGACTTGGCGCAGTGCCCGAACGGCTCTCCTCCGGCGAGCCGCACGCGTGGCATCGAGCGCGCAAGCCGGATGGGTTGCTCAGGCGTCCTGCTGCACGCCGCCGTCATGGCGCCACCCTTCGACCTGCGGTGCCGCAGGGACTCCGAGAGGACCGCTCCGGGGACTGGTCGCCCGGGTGGAGCACCGTCCTGGATCGTCACTCCACCCGCAGGGACTCCACGGGATCGACCGCGGCCGCCCTGCGGGCAGGAATCCAGCACGCCAGGACCGTCACCCCTACGATGGCCACGGATGCGGTCAGGAATACGCTCGCGTCGGTCGGGCTGACCTCGTAGAGCCAGTTCGACAGGAAGTGTGTGGAGGCGCGCGCGCCCACGACCCCGAGGAGCGCCCCAGCCACGGCCACGCGGGAGCCCTCGCCGACGATCATTCGCACGACCCCGGACTCGGCGGCTCCGAGCGCCATGCGCACCCCGATCTCGTGGATGCGCCGGCCGACTTGGAACGAGACGACTCCATACACGCCGACGAGCGCCAGGAAGACGGAGATCAGAGCCAGGCAGACGATGAGCCGCATGTGGGCGCGTCGATCCGCCAGGTTCTCGGCGGCCAGCTCGTCCATGCTCGTCATCGCGACGATCGGGCTCTGGGTATCGGCCTGTCGCATGACGTCCCGCATCGCCCCTCGCAGCGCGTCGCCGCCCCCGCCGTGCCGGACCATGAAGCTCACGGACATCTGGCCGCGCGCCTGCCGCGGGGTGTAGGTGGATGATCTCCAGGATATAGGGACGTACAGAACCGGCTGGACGCCGGTGAACCGGGCAGCGAAGGGGTAGCGCGGGTACATGCGGAGCACGTCGCCCACGACCCCGACGATCTCGGCGGCGTGCCAAGACGGGCCGTCGCGGATCAGAAGCTCGGTTCCGATGGCCTGCTCGAGTGCGTACTCCTCGATGAACGCCTCGTTCACGACCGCGGCGACCGGTGTGACGAGCCCGTCGTCGTGGCCGAGCGCGCGACCCCGGAGGAGCGGGATCCGCATCACGTCGAAGTATCCGGCGCCGACCTTCGATAGGGAGGCATAGTCGTGCACGGCGACGCCGTCGATCGGCTGCATGCGCGGCGGCGCGGCCCTCTCCTGCCCCTGGAAATGGATGGGCGCGGCGCCCAGGCCGAGCGTGAGAGGAACGGAGGTCGTGACCGCGGCCGCCTCGATGCCCGGCAGCGCCGCGAGGCCGTCACGTACCGTGGACACGAAAACGTCGAGCTCCGGTCGAATCGCGGCCTGCCCCTGGCCCATTGGCTCGATATAGGTCTCCGCATCGAGCTCGGCGCCCATGGCCTCGAGGTTCGTCGGGTCGAAGCCGACCGGAATGGACGTGATCCGGGCCATCGTGTCGACCATGAGCCCCATGCCGATGAGCAGCACCAGGGCGAGCGAGACTTCGAGCGCCACGAGGATCTGGCCGATCTGGCCGCGACGCTGGTCGTTTCCCCGGCCGATTCTCAGCGCCTCGGCCGATCTGCGGCTCGCCGTGCCCAGGGCGGGGGCCAGGCCGCACACGAGCGCGGTGACCAGCGTCGTCGCCACGGTCATGAGGAGCACCCAGCCCGTGATCGACGTGTCGGAGAGGAACGGGAAGTCGCCGACGACCACCTCGGTGAAGATCCTCATCAGCTACCGGGCCCGCCCCACGCCGGCGACGGCGCCCAGCAGCGCGATGACCGAGGCCTCGGTCAGGAGCTGGCGGGCGACGCGCCCTCGACCGGCGCCGATGGCCGAGCGTACGGCGAGCTCCCTCCGACGCGCCACGGTCCTCGCGACCATCAGGTTCGCCACGTTGAGCCACGCGATGAGCAGGACGATCGCCACGCCCCCGGAAAGGACGACGAGCGAAGGGCGTATCGTGATCTCGACCATTCGCTCCCGAACGGTCGCGACCTGCGCATCCCAGGACTCGCCGTCCCACTGGTTGGCCTCGGGATGCTCCTCGGCGAGCGCGAGCGCCAGCGCGCTCAACTGCGCGTCCGCCTGCGCTACGGTCACGCCCGGTCGGAGTCGGGCGATGGCCCGGAACATGCGCTGTCGCCTGTCCCCTGTGACTCTCGGGGGGAGAGCTTGGGGCAGCCACAGGAAGCGTGGTCCGCCTGCCACGCCCACGCCGAACTCGGGAGGCATGACCCCCACGACCGTGTGCGGCTCTCCCGCAACGCGCACCGTCCGACCCAGCACGTCGCGGCTGCCGCCGAACGACTCGATCCACAGCCCGTGGCTGATCACGACGACCGGCGTTGCGCTCGGGTCGTCGTCGTCCGGGAGGAGCGTGCGACCCAGCTCGGCCTCCACGCCGAGGATGTCGAACAGGCTCGGAGAGACGCGAGCCAGCGGCACCCTGAGCGGCTCGCCGATGCCGGTCAGGTTGGCCTGCTGCATGAGGACCTGGCTGATCGCCGCGATGTCTTCGAAGACGCTGGTCCGCTCACGCCAGTCGATCAGGTTGGCCGCAGTGATCTGCCAGCGCATGTTGTCGAAGGGCGGGTCTTCGTTGAGCTCGACGACGCGGTCGGGGTCTTCGAAGGGCAGGGGGCGCAGCATCACCGACTCGTAGACCGCGAGGACCGCCACCGTGGCCCCGATCGCCACTCCGAGCGTGGCCACGACCACGGCCGTGAACCCCGGGTTCCGGCGGAGGCTCCGGACGGTGTAGCGGACATCGCTTCGCACCTCGTCCCAGTACGACGGGCCTCCGGGTCGACCACGGCCTCCGCCGGGCCAACCGCCCTCGGCGCTCGAACGGTGCTCGCCGCCCCGGCCTCCCACTCGGTTGCCCGCGCCCGCGACCGCGCCGTCGAACCACCGCATGCGGAGTCCGCTCACCGCGGCGTCCAGGAACACATCCTTCCAGTACCGCATCGAGCCGTACAGCCAGGAGGCGTAGCGCGGCTCTTGACGCTGCTCGGTCACGAAGCCTCGCCAGTCCACCCCGAAATCGCGGCGAAAGCGGGCGGGATACAAGCGTGACGCGAGCGAGAGGAGTACCCGGCTCGGCTTCGCCGTACCGTGTCCGGACGTCACAGGCCGGCCGTCCGGGTCGGGACCTCGCTCATCGAGGCGATCATCACCCATCTCCGCGCGCCTCCACGAGCTTGCCGCTGGCGTACTCCACGTCGGCGGCGAGGCGTTGGACCTCGAGCTCGAGCACGCGCCGCCCGAGGCGCGTGATTCGGTAGAAGCGCCGGCGTGAGCTGCCGGCGTCGGGTTCGGGAGGGTCGGTCTCCTCGACGAGTCCGCGCTTCCCCAGGCTTCCGATCGCGTGGTAGAGCGTACCGGCCCCGAGCCGAACGACGCCCCCCGTGCGCGCCTCGACGTCTCGCTTGATCGCGTATCCGTGGAGGTCCGCGTCGGTGAGGGACACCAGGATGTGAAACGCTGCCGGCGTGAGCGGGAGCAGGCGAGTCGGGTCCGTCGTGCGATCGGTCATACACATTATCGAGATTCGATAATCGATCTTCGATAGTCTACCCAGCGATGCCACGCGAGGCAAGAGGCGACTCCGGCCCGCTCAGACCCCCTATGTCGGTGATCGCGTTGGCCTGGAGCGCCAGCTCGGTTACCTCGGTCAGGCCCGAAGCGGCCGGGCGGCCTCGATCGGAGCTCGGCTCCCCCAGGGCCAGGCGCTGCACGCGCCTCACTTGTTGGACGTGGAAGTGACACAGGTCCTGAGGCGACTGGAGGAGCTCTCGCCGCCGAGCACCCGAGAGCGACGCTCCAGCCGCTCACCTCGGAGGCCGCTCGGCTCTTGAGGGCGAGGCCGGAGCGGGAGGCTCTGCGGATGGGCTGGGGGAGGCGACATCGTGTTCAGCTGCTGGCGCCTCGGACACGAGTTCGGGCCGACCGAGGGCCACGACGTGGGGCCTGAGCCTGGCATTCGGAGCCGGGACGCGGTGGTCGCGGTGGCGATGGATCCGCGGGGGCGGGACGAACTGGGCGAGGATCTCGGGGG
>JBFFWJ010000012.1:0-18000 GCA_041570315.1 Longimicrobiales bacterium
GGACTGCTCGCCCTCGGGGTGATGCTGCTGATCCCGGGCGCGCTCTCGGTGGTCACCTGGGTCTGGTTGGGGGGAAGGGAGACGGCGCGTGAGGAGACCGCTTCGGAGAGCGGTGCCAGGAGCCCGTAGGGCCCCCGTCTGCGACCGCCGTCCGCGCGATGCGGGCGGGCGTCTTCGTCAGGAAGGCGGCCGAGGCACCAGCACCGGGGTGGCCGCCTTGTAGGCTTCGTACTCGGGGTCGCCGCCCCACTTCTCGTCGGCTCGCTGCTGCAGCAACGGGATCCCGCTCACCCTCGTGAGGAGGAGCGTGACGAACACGGGGGAGAGAAGCGTGACGTACTGCCACCCCTGGAGCACGGGAAGCGCGATCACGGCGACCCCGATCCAGAGGACGATCTCGCCGAAGTAGTTGGGGTGCCGGGACCACGCCCACAGACCCGTGTCGATCCAACGGCCCTCGTTCTCGGGCCGGGACCGGAAGCGGCTCTTCTGCTGGTCGGCGACGACTTCGATCCCGAACCCGGCGATCCAGATCAGGAGACCCACCCAGCCGACGACCCCGAGCGGCAGGGAGCGCTCGGACGTGATCGCCGCGAGGGCCGCACCCATCGTGAAGCACACCCACACGCCTTGAAGCGTCCACGCCGCGAAGAAGCGCACGAAAGACGTCTTGATCTCGTCGAAGCGACGGTCGGCTCCCTCGGAGAGGATGCGACGGAAGAGGAACGTCCCGAGCCGCGCGGCCCACACGGCCACGAGCGCCCCGAGCAGCCCGGAGCGGACGTCGGGCGTGGGCCCGAGCCCGACGGCGACGGCGGTGAGCGTGAGGTAGGTGAGGCTCCCCGTCAGGTCGTAATACCGCTCGGTCCCGAAGAGGTACGCGGGCACGAAGGCGACCCATTGGATCGCCATGGCCAGCGCGACGCAGAGGGCGAAGAGGGGAATGGACCCCACCGCGACGCCGCCCCGGCTCCCGGCCCACGCCAGGCCCGCGACCATCGCGAGCGCGATGGGGAGCGCGAGGAGACGCTTCTTCTCGGATTCTGTCATGGTCCGGGCCGGAGACGGGTCGCGGGCGGGTGAACGAAGGGTAGACGGAGCGCCGAGGGCCGGCAAACCGCGCTCGGCCCGGCCGGCCACCACCGGTCGTGCCCTGGGCTTGGGTGGGGGCCCCGTGGACGAGAGCGTAGCGGGCACGTAGCGGGCGCGCGTTGTGTGCGGCGCACCGGCCTCCGATGTTGCCCGATCACGCCTTCTCCGTGAGGACGAACGACGATGGCCACCCTTCGGCGAGCGCTGGGCTCGATCGTGCTCATGCTGTCGGTCGGCACCGTCTGTGCCGACGCCCAGGCGCGCGCGCGCGTCACCGAGGAGATCCGCGTCCTGCAGACGTATCCGTTCTCGGAACCGAACCGCGTCCCGATCCTGACGAGCGACGCGCGCCTCTACCCCTACCACTCCTTCGAGGGGTACGCGCACGATCCCGTCCCGCGCGAGTGGAAGGTCGTCCGTCTGGAGAACGACCACATCGAGGTCTTCGTCCTCCCCGAGGTCGGCGGCAAGGTGTGGGGCGCGGTCGTGAAGGAGACCGGCCACGAGTTCATCTACCGCAACGAGGTGATGAAATTCCGCAACATCGCCCTGCGCGGTCCGTGGACCTCGGGAGGCGTGGAGTTCAACTTCGGCGTGATCGGCCACACGCCCGCGACCGCGACGCCCGTCGACTACCTCACGAGAGAGAACCCGGACGGAAGCGCCAGCGTCTTCGTGGGCGCGATGGACCTGCCGTCGAGGACGCACTGGCGCGTCGAGATCCGGCTGCCCGCCGACCGGGCGTACTTCGAGACGAACGCCCTATGGCGCAATCCCACGCCGCTCGAGCAGCCGTACTACAACTGGATGACCGCCGCCGCCTTCGCGCGCGACGATCTCGAGCTCTCGGTGCCCGGCGACGCGTACCTCGAGCACCCGGGCACGGAGCGGGCCTGGCCCGTGGACCCGTCCGAGCGTCGCCTCCCGCGCTACGCCGAGAACCGGTTCGGCGGCAACAAGTCGTACCACGTCGTCGGTGAGCTGAACGACTTCTTCGGCGGCTACTACCGCGACGACGACTACGGGTTCGGGCACTGGTCGCCCTACGAGCAGATGCCCGGCCAGAAGATCTGGCTCTGGGCGCTCTCGCGGCAGGGAGGGATCTGGGAGGACCTGCTGACGGACAGCGACGGGCAGTACGTCGAGTTCCAGGCCGGCCGGCTCTTCGTGCAGTACGCGCCCGGTCCGGAGGTGAACCCGATCTCGCAGGTCGGGTTCGATCCCGGAGCGACCGACCGCTGGACCGAGACCTGGTTCCCGGTCGAAGGGCTGGGCGGCGTCAGCGACGCCTCCCGCGACGGCGCGGTGTTCGTCGAGCGTATGGGCGACGAGCTGCGCGTCCGGGCGCACGCCTTCGGCGCTCTGGCAGATACGCTGCGTATCTCTTCAGGGGGCCGCGCGCTGGCAGCGCGGCCCGTCCGCTTCGAGGTGCTCGAGCCGGTGGAGCACGTGGTCGAGCTTGCTGCCGAAGACGACTTCGTGGTGGAGCTTCCCTCGCTCGGGCTCGAGGTCCACTCCGACCCCTCGGCGCGCTCGCTCGCGCGGCCCTTCACCACGGCGCCGGGCGCGCTCGAGAGCATCCCCGAGGTGGACCGGCTCGTGACCGCGGCCCGGGAGCTCGTGATGGGCCGACGGCTCGGCGAGGCGCGGCCGCTCTTCGAGGATGCGCTCGCCGCAGAGCCCTGGAATCGCGACGCCCTGCTCGGCATGGCCGATCTGGAGTATCGGCGGGGCCGGTACGCATCCGGGCTCGAGCGCGTGGAGCGGGCGCTTCAGCTCCGCGCCTACGACGCGGCCGCGAACTTCGTGGCCGGCAACCTGTACCGGGCCCTCGGGAGGGACCTCGACGCCGAGGAGGCCTTCGGCTGGGCGGCGAGGTCGATGGGCTTCCGGTCGGCGGCGTACGTGCAGCTCGCCGAGCTGGCGCTGTCCCGGTCGGACATTCCCGAAGCCGAGCGGTACGCGCGGCTCGCGCTGGACTACGACCGGCACGCTCTCGCCGCACGCCGGGTGCTCGCCGTGGGGGCGCGCCTGACGGGAGACGCGGCAACGGCGCGAGCCGTGCGCGCCGAGATGCTCGAGATCGACCCTCTGCACCACTTCGTGGCCGCCGAGCGGCACCTCGAGCGCCGCGATGCCCAGGCCGGCCGGGCGCTGCTCGACGGCCTGCGCGGCGAGTACCCGGAGCAGGAGCTGTTGGAGCTGGCCATCGCCTACGCGCGCGTGGGGGCGACCGACGACGGGGTCGCGCTGCTCGCGCTGGATGAGCGTTACCGCGACCACCCCGTCCTGGGCGCGTGGCGGGCGCACCTGGCGGATGACGCCGACCTGCTTCCGGGCGACCCGGATCCCGCGTTCGTCTTCCCGTATCGGCACGAGACGATCGCCGTGCTGGAATGGGCCGCGGAGCGCTCGTCGGCGTGGGGATGGCGCTACCTCCTGGCCCTCAACCTGTGGGCGCGGGACCGCACGACCGAGGCGGCCGCCCATCTGGAGGCGGTCGGCGCCGAGCCCGACTTCGCGCCGGCGTACGTGACCCGCGCCCACCTCCTGGCCGCCGAGCGTGACCGGGACGGGGAGGGCGACCTGAGGCGGGCCGTCGCGCTCGATCCCGCCGACCGGCTCCTGCGGATCCACCTCGTCCGATACCTGCAGGAGGCCGGGCGCTGGCCGGATGCCCTTGCGACTTCGGCGGCGGGCCGTGAGGACTTCCCGGACGACTTCAACCTCTCGCTCCTGCACGTCCGGTCGCTCGTCGAGCTCGATCGAGCCACGGAAGCGATCGACATCCTCGAGGGAATCGAGGTCCTGCCTTCGGAGCACGCCGGCGCGAGCCACGACCTGTTCGTGCAGGCCCACCTGTCGGCAGCGCTGCGCGCGATGCAGCGAAGCGAGCCGGCGGGAGCGGAGCGGCACGCCCGGCTCGCCCTGACCTGGCCGGAGAATCTCGGGCAGGGGCGCCCGTACGAGCCGGAGGAGCGGCTCGCGCGCTACGTGCTCGGCATGGCCACCGGGGACGCCGACGCGTTCGAGGCGGTCGTCGACGGGAGCGCCTTCCGGGTCTCCGACCGGCTCGCGCTCCTCGCGATCCCGTCCCTGGTCGCGCTCGGCCGCTCCTCCGAGCTCGGCAGGCTCGGTGCCGGCTCGGACGCCCCGGCGGCGGCGTTCGCTCGCGGCCTGGTCGCGGCCGTGCGCAGCGGGGAGACGCCGCACGCGGCCGCGGCCCGACTGGCGGATTCGACCTCGGCGCTGTTTGCGGACGTCGAGGGCCGTCTCCTCCTCGGGGCTCTGAGCCTGGAGGTGCCGGAGACGCGCTGACGCGGCACGCCCGGCCCGTCCCCGCCTCCTCCCCGGCTTCCGCCCTCCGGGCAGCGCCCGCCGGCTTGCGCCCCCCGGTGACCCGCCGGATGTTGCTCGGGTGCGACGCCGCGACTCGGCCAAGCACGCGCGCGAGCGCCGCACGCTCAGCATCGTTTGCGGCGCGACGCACCCGACCTCATGGCTCGCATGCTCACGCGGGTCCAAGGAGCAGATCATGATGAAGCGCTTGCCCGTCGGAGCTCTCGTCGCGTCATTCGTCGCGGTCACCGCCGTGCCCGCCCACGGACAGTTCGAGAACGTGGGCTCGATCGACTTCCCGACCTCGGCGACCGGGGAAGCGCAGCACCACTTCCTGCGCGGCATGGCGATCCTGCACAGCTTCGGATGGGAGCAGGCGATCGAGCAGTTCCAGGCCGCCCAGGCGATCGATCCGGACTTCGCCATGGCGTACTGGGGTGAGTCACTCTCCTACAACCACCCGCTGGTGTCCCAGATGGACCCCACGGAGCCGAGCCGTGTGCTGCAGCGCCTCGCGCCGACGCGCGCCGAGCGCCGCGCCAAGGCCCCGACGGACCGGGAGAAGGGCTTCCTCGACGCCGTCGAGGTCCTGTGGGGCGAGGGCACGCACGTCGAGCGCAGGGTCGGCTACATGGAGGCGATGGAGAGCCTCTACGAGCGCTATCCCGACGACCCGGAGGTGGCTGCGTTCTATGCGCTCGCCGCTCTGAGCGCCGTGGCGGCGACGGGGGATCTGAGCCAGCGGCTGAACATCCGCGCCGGGACCATCGCGCTCGGGCTCTTCAAGGACAATCCGAACCACCCGGGCGCGGTGCACTACACGATCCACGCCTTCGACGACCCGCTGCACGCGCCGCTCGCTCTGGAGGCGGCCCATCGCTTCGCGGAGATCGCGCCGGCGGTCTCGCACGCCCGCCACATGCCGACGCACATCTTCATCCAGCACGGGATGTGGGACCTCGTCTCCGGCCACAACCAGTCGGCTTACGACGCGGCGCGGGACTTGTGGGAGCCGGGCCAGGACATGGGGGACGCGATCCACGCGCTCGACTGGGGCCAGTACGGCGACCTCCAGAAGGGTGACTACGAGAAGGCGCGCCTGTGGATCCGCCGCATCGAGACGATGTCGGGAGACGGCGGCTTCATGGAAGGAGGGGCCCGTGGCGCAGCCGGCGCGGCTCGGGCGCGCAACACCGTTCCGCTCACGAGGGCCCGCTACGTCGTGGAGACCGAGGAGTGGGACGTGCAGCCGGTGACGGAGAGCTCGAACGTCAACGTGCTCCTCGCGACCGCGCTGAGCGCCTACCACGTCGATGATCGCGAGGCGCTCGCGGCCGCGGAGGCCGAGCTGAAGCGGCGCGTGGAATCCGGCGAGGGGGGCAACACGGCGGTCATGTCCGCGCAGGCCAGCGCTCTGCTGCATGCCCACATGGAGCACCCCGACGTCGCCGCGCGCTTCATGGACGAGGCCGTCGCGATCGTCGAGTCACGCGCGCCGCCGCGCGGGGCGGCGAGCCCCGTCAAGCCGGTCCACGAGCTCTACGGCGAGCTGCTCCTGGACCTCGACCGCCCCGTGGACGCCATCGGGAAGTTCGAGACCTCGCTCCTGCGCATGCCCAACCGCCCGCGCTCTCTCCTCGGGCTGGCCCGGGCGCACGCGGCCGTGGGCAACGAGGCGGACGCGGCCGAGGCCTATCGCGCCCTCACCCGGGTGTGGGAGGGCCGCGAGTCGTTCGAGGGGATGAGGGAGGCTCGCCGCTACCTGGAGCGGACGACGACGTCGTCACGGTAGGGGCGCGGGGGGCCGCAGAGGCGGCCCCCCGCTTCGCTCCGGGTAGGGTCTCGCGGGGACAGGACGGGCGGGGCGGCTACGGAGCCGTCACCTGAATGTCCCCCTGCTCGATGTCGACGCCGAAGAGCGGAAAGAGGCCGTTGAGGACGGCCGCGTAGAAGGGTGCACGCCCGGGGGTCGTGTCGCAGAAGAGGTCCCGGAAGCCGTACGCGAAGGGAAGCGGCGGGAGCGGAACCGGGGGAGCGCTCAAGTCGGCCAGCGTGGTGATCTGGTCCGGCGTGGTGTCGGCGCCTTGGCCGTTGTCGGCGGCGCCGAAGCCGACCTCGCTTCCCACCTGCACGACCGAGGAGGCCACGACGTGGGTGACGCGTGCTGCGACGGCGGCTCGTCCGGCACCGATGTGGCGCGCACAGATCACCTCCATCTGGTATTGAGCCGGCGTACCCGCGCGGTTCTTCAGGGTCGCGGACCCCCGTACCGATCCGTCCGCGTAGGTGAGGGCCGTGAACGCGAAGGTCCTCAGGTTCTCTCCGTCGGGTCTGAAGTGACCGCCACCCTGGACAGAAGCGACGGCGGGTCCCACCGCCGAGAAGCTCGGGTCCACGGCGACGGCCTCGGGTGCGGTCGGGTCGCTCCCGCAGCCGGCGGTCATCCCGACCACGGACAGAGCCAACAGGGTTCTCCAAGTCGTGTTCATCGCGTCCCTCCTGTTCAGGTTCGCACACGGATGCCTGCTCCCCCGCGTGAGGAGTCGGGAGGGTCGTTTGTCGCCGAGACGCGGAGGGGCATACCTTTGCAGAAGATGGATCGACGGCGGTTCCTGGCCGTTTCCTGAGCGTTGCCTGGCCGGGAAAGCACAAGCGGGAGTGCTCGGTGGCGAGGATTCGACTCACGACGATCGGTCGGACCGAGCTTACCGGGCCGGACGGCTCCTCGATCCTGTCCGTGCTCTCCCAGCCCAAGCGCTTCGCGCTGCTCGTGTACCTCGCCGTCGAGGGGTCCGAGCGCTTCGTGCGAAGGGACCGGCTGGTCGCCGTCTTCTGGCCGGAGCTGGACCACGAGCGGGCCCGCGCCGGCCTCCGGAAGTCGCTGTGGTTCCTGCGGCGCTCGCTGGGACCCGGGGTGATCGTGACGAGGGGCGACGAGGTGCGCGTGGACTCGAGCCTCCTCTCTTGTGACGCCGCGCTCCGGGATGCGCCGTCGGCGGGAGCCGCGCCGGCCGGCGATCGGGCGGCGAGTGCGGTCTTCCTCGACGCCTTCCACTTCGGTGGCGCCCCGCCCGCCTGGTACGAATGGGTCGACCGGCAGCGTCGCAGGCTCGCGGCCCACACCTCCTCTTCCCACGACCCGGCCCCACCCGGGGGGCACGGAGAGGGAGCCTCGGACGAGCCGCCCGTGCCGAGCGCCTCGACCTGGCCGGCGCGCAGGGGCCGCTCCCGCTCGACGCGGGCCCCGTGGCTGGGTGCGGCGGTCCTGGCTTCGGCCGCCCTCGCCTGGCTGTTCGCGTGGCGCGCGCGGGACACGGAAGCACCGGCGCCCCTGGAGATGGTGATCCCGCTGCCCACCTCCGGGGTCCTCGCGAACGGCCAGTGGATGGACGTCGCGCCGAGCGGTGGGTACGTGGCGTACATCGGTCGTCGCGCCGCGGGAGAGCCGATCTGGATCAGGGCGCTGTCGTCGGCGCAGCCGCGCCCGGTGCCCGGAAGCGAGGGCGCACGCCTGCCGTTCTTCTCGGCAGACGGCGCGTGGATCGGCTTCACGATCGAGAACCGGCTGCTCAAGGCGCCGACCCGGGGCGGGCCGGCGGTGCAGATCCTGGCGCTCGACGGCGCCGTCGTGGAGCACGCGGTGTGGGGGCCGGACGGACTGATCGTCACGGACCTGGCCAGGCCGCCGGACGCCGCGGTCGACACGAAGCTCGCGGCGCACGCTGGGCTCGTCCGAATCGACGCCGACCGGGCCAACGGGTCCGACGACTACGAGGTGCTCACCGAGTTGTCCACTGGGGAGATCCGCCATCGGGACCCCGACCTCCTGCCGGAGGGTCGGGGCGTCCTCTTCGAGATCCGCCGCTCTTCGGGCTCGAGCGACCTCGCCGTGCTCGACCTCGACACGCGGCGGGTGAAGCCGCTGGGTCGGCCCGGCCGAACCCCCAGATACGCCCCCAGCGGCCACGTCTTCTACTCCGACGCGCAAGGAGCCGTTTTCGCCCTGCCATTCGACGTGGAGGCGCTCGAGGTGACCGGTCAGCCGGAGGCGGTGGGCCTCACCGTGAACCTGCGGCCGACCGGCGCCGACTACGACATCGCGCGCGACGGGACGCTCGTGCGCATACCGCCCTACGAGCTGCGTCGCCGGCTGGTGCGCCTGGACCGCTCCGGCACCGAGGCGACGATCACGGACGAGTGGCGGGCCTACCAGGAGCCGCGGCTGTCTCCGCAAGGCGACCGGGTCGTGTTCAGCATCCTCAGGGGCCCGCTGCGAAGCGTCTGGATGCACCACGTCCAGGACGGGCGGCAGGAGCAGCTCACGAGCACCTTCAGCCGCAGGCCCGTGTGGCATCCGTCGGGCGAGGTGATCGGATTCATGGCGCCTTCGGGGGCAGGCGGTCCCTGGACCGGGTACCGCCTGGGGCTGTCCCGCGGGGAGCCCGCCGTCCCGATCGGACAGGGATCGGCGATCCACGGCTGGTCCCCCGACGGTGCATGGCGGCTCCGGTCGCGCGGATACGCGGGCGCGATGAGCGTCGAGCACCTGGGCACCGGAACGGCGGTCGAGCTGGCGCCCGACATCGACGACGTGACGTTTTCCCCCGACGGACGCTGGATCGTGTTCGACTCCGACGCCTCGGGTCGGTTCGAGGTCTACGTCCAGGGCTTTCCCGAGCTCGGCCCTCCGTTCAAGGTCTCGGACGGCGGCGGTCGCAGCGCTGCCTGGTCGCCCTCCGGACCCGAGGTCTTCTACGTCGCCCAGGACGGGCTGATCTCGGTGAGGCTCTCCCTCGAGGGGACGCCGGCTGTGCTGTCGCGCCAGCGGCTCTTCGAGTTCCCCTATCTTCGGGCCGGCTACCGCCAATACGACGTCTTCCCGGACGGCGAGAGCTTCCTCGCCGTGCGCGAGGGAGAGCCCGACGTCGACATCGTCCTGACGGTGGACTGGATCCGGGCCTGGCAGGAGCGACGGAGGGCCGAGCGCGTCGAGCGCTGACCGCCTCGATCCCCTTCAGGGCTCGCGACACCCCGCGCCGGACTCGCGGCGGTCGTGGGGTTCGCGACGCCCCCGCGCGGGGTCGCGGCGCCCCCCCGCCTTCTCGCCCCTACCTTCGCACGCCCGTCCCCGGCGGTCGGAGCTCGTTCCACCGCCGGACGAACCCCACGGCGGCCGTCACCATCGCTTCGGTCTCCCTCCGGCCCCGCTCCGCGCTGGACTCAGCCGGGTCGCGCGCGCCCCACACGCCGGTCGTGCTCATTTCCGCGGCCGAGGTGCCCTTTCCCGTGGCCTCGTCCTTCAGGCCCTCGGCGAGGAAGACCGCGAGCGCCGTGGGGTCGCCGGCGACCACCTCGGGCAGCATCGCCTCCATGTGCGGCGGCAGGGTGAGCTCGGCCGGCACGGCCGCGTCCAGGTCGACCAGCTCGGGGATCAGGTACATCGAGTTGGACGTTTCGCTCGTCCCGCCGTGGCGGTCGAAGACGGGCGGCCCGGCGTCGGCCCCGGCCGGCTCCTCCGCCACCCGCGGCCGGAACGGCCCCAGCACCGCGCCGAGGTCGACCGCGATGCCCCCGGTCTCCTGGTTGATGCGGTCGACGATGAAGCGGGTGATCGCCGCGTTGCCCCCGTGCGCGTTCAGGATGAGGAAGCGCCGGAAGCCGTGCCGGATCAGGCTCTTCACCGACTCGACGTAGACCTCCTGGATCAGCGTCGAGGGCAGGGTGATCGTGCCCTCGAAGCCCATGTGGTACGGCGACTGGCCCGGGAGGAGGATCGGGGCGACGAGGACGTCGACCTGCTGCGCGATCCGCTTCGCCCGCTCGACGCCGTTGAGGAAGTCCGTGCCGATCGGCAGGTGGCGCCCGTGCTGCTCGAGCGAGGCGACCGGGATGATCGCCATGTCGGAGCGCGTGAGGAAGTCCTGCACCTCGGGCACGGTCATGTGGGGCAGGTAGTTGCGGACCTTCTGGACCGGGGGCAGGGGGCCCTCCTGTGCGGAGAGCGCGGCGGTCGAAGCCAGCATGAGCAGCGTGACGCGGACGAGGCGGTGCATGACGGGTCTCCCGGAGCGCGATGGCGACGTCGTATCGGCCTCATCCTGGGGCGTCCCCGCACCGGACGGTAGGTGCGGACCGCCCGCTTGCGCCGCCGAGTCGACCGGTTGGATTGTGACCCGCCCGGGCCGACCTCCGCGGCCCGCTCCTCTCCGACCCCGACGACCCATGCGAACGAGTGCCCCGTCCGCCGCCTCCGCTCCGACGCG
Organism: Longimicrobiales bacterium; assembly: GCA_041570315.1. Lineage (GTDB taxonomy): Bacteria > Gemmatimonadota > Gemmatimonadetes > Longimicrobiales > Gaopeijiaceae > JBFFWJ01. The sequence continues at coordinate 10,695 of JBFFWJ010000012.1, forward strand.
GGCGATGATGCCGGCCGCGACTCCGGCCCAAACGGCGGCCCCGACGCTGGCCCGGACGCCGGCCCCGACGCTGGCCCGGACGCCGGCCCCGACGCTGGCCCTGACGCGGGCCCCGACCCTCGCCCGGACGGCGGCTCCGACGCTGGCCCTGGCGCTCGTGCTGATCGTCGCGGCATGCGGCCCGGGCGCGCCGCCCGCCGGGACCGCGCAGGACGCTCCCCCTGACGCTCCCGCTTCCGACAGCCTCACGCTGCGCTACCTCGGCGCCGCTGGGTGGGAGCTCTCCGCCGCCCCCGAGGGCTCGCAGGAGCCGGTGGTGGTCCTGGTCGATCCCTATCTCACGCGCGCGAAGTACGGAGATCCGGCGAGCTGGGATCCGGCCGACACGAGGCCCGGCTACACGCGCGCCGACACGCTCTTCAGCGACGTCGGGCTCATCGACGAGCAGATCGCTCGGGCCGACTACATCGTCGTGCACCACTCCCATCCGGACCACGTCATGGACGTGCCCTACCTCGCGCACCGCACCGGGGCGGTCGTCCTCGGGCACGAGAGCACGATCAACATCCTGCGCGCCTACGACGTGCCGGGTGCTCAGCTCGTCACGGTGCGCGGTGGAGAGGATTACGACTTCGGCGACGTCTCGATCCGTGTGATCCCGAGCCTGCACAGCCCGCTGAACGACAAGCGCTACCATCAGTCGGCCGTGGTCGAGGCGGGCGTCGAGCGCCCCCTGCGCATCGACCAGCTCGTCGAGGGCGGGTCGCTGATGTTCCTGGTGCGCATCGGCGGGCACGAGGTCCTCACCATGGGCTCCATGAACTTCATCGAGCGCGAGGTCGAGGGCCTGCGGCCCGACGTCGCCCTGGTCGGCGCGGCCCCGTCCCACCTCGAGATCACCGACTACACCGCGAGGCTGATGCGGCTGCTCGGCTCCCCGCCGGTCGTCATGCCGACCCACGCGGACAACTTCCAGGCGCCGTACGGCTCGGCGGTCGCGGTCCGCACGGAGTGGATCGAGGCGTTCGCCGAGGAGGTGCGCGCGGCGGCGCCGGAGTCCCGGCTGATCCTGCCCCGCCACCTCGAGCCGTTCCGGGTGTCGGTGCGCCGGTAGGGGTCCGCGCGCCCCGACCGCTGCGGCACCCCCGATCGCTGCGGCACCCCCGATCGCTGCGGCACCCCCGACCGCTGCGGCGCCCCCGACCGCTGCGGTGCCCCCGACCGGCCCCGCGCCTGCCGAGACCCGCCGCGGCTGATAAGATCCTCCCGACCGGTCCCACCTCCAGGAGTACACGACATGGCCGCCCCGACGATCCGCCGCGCCCTCCCCGTCTGCGTCTTCGCGCTCGCGCTGGCCGTGCCCGCGTGCGCGCCGGCGCAGAGCCCGGAGCTCGTGTACGTCTCGAACGTGACCGGCACCGAGGCGGACGGGACGGCGCTTACGACGGTCGAGGAGCAGACGGCCGCCGCTCTGGACAACCTGGGCGACGCCCTCCGCGAACGGGGGCTGGGCTACGCGGACGTGGTCGCGGCCAACGTCTTCCTGCGCGACACCCGGCTCTTCCAGGGGATGAACGGGGTCTACCGCACGTACTTCGAGACGGACCCGCCCACCCGCGCCACGGTGCAGGCGGACCTGGTGGATCCCGATGCCTTGATCCAGATCTCCGTGGTGGCCGCCCGGGGCCCCAAGGAGGTGATCCGTCCGTCCGGCCTCCGGTCTCCGGAGCTTCCCTACTCGTGGGGCATCCGTGTCGGCAACACGCTCTTCGTCTCGGGCGCGACCAGCCGGGACCCGGACACCTACGAGCCGGTCACCGGCGACGTGCCGACGCAGACGCGGCGGGTCTTCGGCAACGTCGGCCTCGTGCTCGAGGAGGCCGGAGTGGGCTACGGGGACCTCGCGAGCTGCAAGGTATTCCTCGACGACGCCCGCCGCTTCGGGGAGATGAACGGCGCGTACGCGGAGTTCGTCCCCGCCGAGGACCCGCCGGCCCGGGCGACCGTGCGCGCGGCGCTCATGAACGTGGCCTTCTCGACGGAGATCCAGTGTGTCGCGGTCTCCGGGCCCCAGCGGTCCGTCGTGCGCCCCGAGGCTCGGGGGCGCAGCCCCTACTCGCCGGCCATCGACACCGGGGACCGCGTGTGGGTGGCGGGTGTGACGGGGCGGGGAAGCGACGCCGCGGAGGAGGCGCGGGTGGCGATGGAGTCGATCGGCACGACGCTCGAGGCGGCCTCCGTCGGCTTCGAGCACGTGGAGGACGCGTGGGTCTATCTGGCCGACGTACGCGACTGGGAGGCCGTGCGGGCCGTGCTGGCCGAGTTCATGGGCGCGGGCGCGCCGGAGCCCACGGTCGTGGGCACGCGCACGATGGGGCGCGCCATCGTCGAGATCCAGGTGGTGGCGAGGCGCTAGGCCAGAGTACGGCGGTGCGACCCGCTCGGTAGTCTCACCTCGCCTGAAACCGGTCCTCCGGAAGCCGGAAGAAGCGGACGGCGTTCGAGAAGAAGATGTCCCGCTTCTGATCCTCGGAGAGGAACGGGGCGCGCTCGATGCTCTCGATGGCGATCGGGATCGCCTCGGGCCAGTTCTGGTCCGTCCCGAACATGATGCGCTTCTCGAAGCCGTGCGCGATCAGGCCCTCCAGATAGTCGTGGAAGAGGCGCCTCGGCATCTGCCAGTCGATGAAGCTGACGTCGACGTACACGCCGGGGTACTGCCTCAGGATCGAGACCGTCTCCTCCAGGAAGGGCCAGCCGGCGTGCATGAGGTACACCCGCAGCTCCGGGTGCCTCTTCAGGAGGGGCTCGAGAAGGAGCGGGTTGCCGAAGCGGGCCGCGTAGTCGGGCAGCCGCGCGCCGGGCGCGGACATGTGGATGCCCACCGGCACGTCGTGGGCCACCGCGAGCTCCCAGATCCCGTCCGCCTCCGGCGCGTCCGGCGGGAGGCCCTCGTACTGCGTCATGAGCTCGCCGATCGCGACGACCCTACCGGACTGCACGAGCGCTCGCACGCCATTGTCCTCGAAGTCCGCCACGCCGGTCTGGATCGAGGGGAGGATCCGGTCGCTCGCGTCCACCCAGCTGCGGAGCTGGGCGGAGTCCTGCGTCATCGCGATCGCGTACATGTCGTAGCGCTCCAGGTATGCGAGCGTCCGCGCCATCAGCTCCGCCCCGTCCGCGGCCGGCTCGAGCGGATCGACGCAGAGGGCCTGCCCGTCCTCGTCCACGAGGTCGATCCGCCCCGTGAGCGCGCAGTAGGAGCGCTGCGGCGGAGCGCGGTGCGCGTGCGCGTGGACGTCGAGGATGGGATAGCCGCGGCTCTGCCCCGCCGCGGGCGTCGACGGGCCGAACGCCAGCGCAGCCGCCAGCGCTGAGGAAAGAAGCGGCGCTGTCTTCATGGCCTCGGATCCCCTCCCGAGCGGGTGTGCGCTACTCGCGGCGCGGCGCGGCCTCGACGTTGAGGAAGATCAGGTTCTGGCCGGCAGAGTTCGCGAACCCGAGGTCCACGTAGCCGTCCCCGTCCAGGTCTCCCGCGGCCACGCCGTAGGTCACGTCGGCCTGCTCTCCGATCGGCACCCGCGTCCAGCTCATCCCGGAGCCGTCGTTCAGGTAGAGCTCGTTTCGCCCTCCGACGTTCGCGACGGCGACGTCGACGTCGCCGTCCCGGTCCGCGTCGAAGAGGGCCAGCGCGTACGATTCCTCGTCCCCCCCGACCAGGGTGCCGTGCTCGAAGCCTCCCCGGCCGTCGCCGAGGTAGATGCCGTTGGGCTCTCCGATGTTCGCGGTGACGATGTCGAGATGGCCGTCGCCGTTGAGGTCGGCGAGGGCGGCGGAGCGCGTCTCGTCGCTCCCGGTCCCGTACGAGCGGCTCCGCTGGAAGTCCAGGTGGCCGTCCTGGAAGAGGATCCGGTTCGCCTGCCCGTCGCGGTTGGCGAGCACGAGGTCCGCGTCGCCGTCCCCGTCGACGTCGCCCACCGCGACCGCGATCGTGGAGCCGTCGTCGGCCCCGAACGCCCGCTTGGGCCCGAACCGTCCGCTGCCGTCGTTGAGGAAGATCCCGTTGGCCGCCCCCCGGTTCGTGACCAGGAGATCGAGGTCGTGGTCCCCGTCGAGGTCGTGGAGCTGCGCGCTCCGCGTGGGCTCGATCTCGGGACCCGCGGGCCAGGCCGGCTCGAAGCGGCCGCTGCCGTCGTTGAGGTAGACCCAGTTCTCGGCCAGGTCGTTCGCGACGACCACGTCGACGTCCCCGTCTCCGTCGAGATCCCCGGCCGGAAGCGCATAGGTCGTCGCGCTCCGTGATCCTAATCGGTACGAGACCGTGAAGCGCGCCCGCCCGTTGTTCAGATAGACCTCGTTGGGCTGGGGCCAATGGCGGCCGTTGGCGACCAGGGCATCCAGATCCCCGTCGCCGTCGACGTCGGCGAAGGTGAGGCCGGCGGTCAGGTGCTCGTCGACGCCCAGCACGTAGCGGTCCGTCCACCGGAAGGTGCGCTCCTGCGCCGAGAGCGCATGGGGAGTCGACCATGCGGCAAGCGTGCACAGGACGAGCAGCGACCAACGGGTCATGACGACGCTCCAGCGGGCTTCGTGAGGATGCCGGACGGTGAGGATGCCGGACGGTGGGGATGACGGACGGTGAGGATGACGAGCGACAAGCTGCCAGCCTCGCGCTCCCTCGACCAGACCTGGCCGGCAACCCGGATCGGTGGAGCCCGGTCGCGCGGACGCGAGCCCGGTTCCATGTTTCTTCGTGCCGACATCGCGGGGACCGAGGGTGTGCACTTGAGAGAGCTTGCGGCGCTGATCGCGATCTTTGCGCTGTCCGTCGGACCGGCCGGTGGCCAGGAGGAATCGGCCGGGCTGATCCGCGGATACGTGGCGGGCTCGGGGGCGGATGACGCGCTCGGGGGGGCGGTGGTCTACGTCCGCGACAGCCCCCACACGACGATCGCGAACTCGAGCGGGTACTTCGAGCTGCGAGTGCCCGCGGGGCTGTGGGTCGTGAGCGTGTTCCACCAGAGGGGGCAGGCGCTGGCGGAGGGCGCGCCCAGCCTCCTGGTCGCGGTGGCGGCCGGGGACACGACCGACGCCGACTTCCTGTTCACCGAGGCCGAGCCGGGCGGGCGCGCGAGCCCGTACGTCCTGCAGGGCGTCGAGGTCCTGGCGGAGCGCACCCGGACCGCGGCGAGGCGCCGGGAGGGCGTGCGACTGGACGTCCTCGATCTCGATGAGATCCAGGAGCTCGAGACGTCGGCCCGGCACGTCGGCGACCTCGTGCGGTCCGGGTTTCCGACGCTCGACATCAGCGAGCCCAACGCCAGCACGCTGTGCATCGAGAGCCGGAGAGCCGGCACCGTCAACCCGCGCCGCGGAGGCTCTTGCCCCCACATGGTGCCGGTTCTGCTGGACGGGGTGCTCGTCAACGAGCCGGGGAGCTACCTCGCTGGCCTGCCCCCGTCCAGCATCGCGCGTATCGAGTATCTTCCGGCGCTTTTCGCCGGCGCCCGCTATGGCACCAACGCCGGCAACGGCGTCCTGCTGCTCTGGACGCGCTGACGCGCCGGGCGTCATCCACCGCCACGGAGGTGTCGCGTGGCGGTGACCGCAGCCCCGAGGTAGGTTGCGCGCCCGCGCCACGACGAGCGAAGCCCACGGTAGCCCCCATGTCGAACCCTCCGCCTCTCCTCATCGGTCTCCTCGCCTTCTCGGCGGCCTGCGCGGACGCGGGCCCGCAGGACGTGGCCTCGGCCCCGATCACCTACCGGATCTCCTTCGACAACCGGGCGCACCACGAGGCGGAGATCGCCGTGACGTTCACCGATCTCGAGCCCGGCCCGCTCGAGCTCCGCATGAGCCGATCCTCGCCGGGCCGCTACGCGCTGCACGAGTTCGCGAAGAACGTCTACGACGTGCGCGTCACGGACGCCGCGGGGGTCCCGCTCCCCGTGACCCGCCCGGACCCGCACCAGTGGGACGTAACGGGGCACGACGGCACGGTGCGGGTGGCGTACACGCTCTACGGCGACCGTGCGGACGGCACCTACACCGGGATCGACCGGACGCACGCGCACCTCAACATGCCCGCGACCTTCATGTGGGCCCGGGGGCTGGACGACCGACCGATCGAGCTGTCCGTGGAGGTGCCCGAGGACAGCGGATGGCGCGTCGCCACCCAGCTCGCGCCCACGGACGACCCGTACCGCTTCAGGGCGCCCGATCTGGCCTACTTCCTGGACAGCCCCACGGAGGTGTCCGCCTTCTGGGAGCGGAGCTGGGAGGCGGACGGTCGGACGATCAGGGTCGCCCTCCACCACGACGGGACCGAGGCCGAAGCCGAGGCGTACGCCGCCGCGGTCGCGCGGATCGTGGACGCCTCGAAGGCGATCTACGGAGAGCTTCCCGACTTCGACTTCGGCAGCTACACCTTCCTGGCGTGCTACCTGCCGTGGGTCGCCGGCGACGGGATGGAGCACCGGAACTCGACGGTGCTCACGAGCACCGGGTCGCTGGCGCAGAACATGACCGGGCTCCTGGGCACGGTGGCCCACGAGTTCTTCCACTCGTGGAGCGTCGAGCGGATCCGGCCCGAGACGCTCGAGCCCTTCGACTTCGAGGCCGCGAACATGTCGCGGGAGCTCTGGTTCGCGGAGGGCTTCACGAGCTACTTCGATGACCTGATCCTCTGGCGCGCGGGGCTCATCGACGACGCGCAGTTCGCCGGTCGCATGGGTGGGATCGCCAACTCCGTCGTCAACGCGCCGGGGCGGCGCCTCTTCTCGGCGGTCGAGATGAGCATGCAGGCGCCGTTCGTGGACGCGGCCACGTCGGTGGATCCCCAGAACCGCCAGAACACGTTCCTGTCGTACTACACCTGGGGATCGGGCATCGGGCTCGCGCTCGACCTGACGCTCCGAGAGCGCTTCGGGGGGGTCACGGCCGACCATCTCATGCGCGAGATGTGGCGGACGCACGGCGTGCCGGAGGATCCCTACGACGTGGCGGAGGTGGAGGCCGCGCTCGCGCGGGTCACGGGAGACGCCGGGTTCGCCCGGGACTTCTTCGACCGCTACGTCCGGGGGCGGGAGGCGCCCGACTACGCCACGCTCCTCGGATCCGTGGGCATCGACCTCGGCCCCGCCCGACCCGGGCGGGCCTGGCTGGACCCGCTCACGGTGCGCTTCGAGGACGGGGCCGCCACGGTGCTCGCCACACCGCTTCTCGGCTTGCTTCTCGTGCCCTCGCTCGCGGCGCATGCGGGCGAGAAGATCCTTGAAGGCGTGAACGTGAGGTCCGGGTTCGGCAC
>JBFFWJ010000013.1:0-17925 GCA_041570315.1 Longimicrobiales bacterium
GGCGGGGGACGGGGCCGGTCGGGGCAGTCACTTCCGGGTCGTGCTGCCTCGCGGCTCCGCGACCAGGACCCCGCCTCGGTCCGGGGTCACGGCCCCGCGTCGCAGGTCACGGGCAGCTCCTGGGGCCCATGAAGACCGGGTGCATCCTGCCGGAGAGGGCGAGGTTCGTGCGCAGTCCCCGACTGCTGCGGATGAACGCGCCATCTACCCTTCCGTTCACGACGCCGACGGCCAGATCGTGGAACGCCGTCTCGTCTCCCAGGAGGCCGGTGCGAATCCGCGTCGGGGCGCAGAACTCCTGAACCAGCCACGACTCGCGAACCGCCCGGTCCACGGCTGCGATCCAGCGGCCTTCGCTCGGGCACTCTCCTCCCACGACGACACCGCGGCCTCGCGTGTCCAAAGCTCGCTTCAGCACGTACCGAGCCCTCCGCGCCCGCACCCTGCTCAGCTGCCGAGACGTCAACAGCGTGGCGTTGCGCGACCACGGAACGTGCGGACGGATCAGCTCCCAGTCATCCCGGTCGAACAGGCGGCGAAAGCGAGAATCCGAGAGCACCGCAAGGCAGAGCTTGTTGTCGCCGAGCCAGCGCCCGCGCTGCCCGTTCTGTACGAAGAGGGCCCCGGAGCGCACCGCCCGCACGAACGCCCCCAGCTTGGGCCGCAGTCGGCAGAACTCGCGCATGCCCAGCTTGAGGTAGGCGTAGTGCACGCGCGTCCGCCCGAGGAACGGTACACCACGACGGTCGAGCGTCAGCTGCCGTGGGTCGGCCTCGACCGTCCGAATGCCGTCCAGCCCGAACTGCGTCGCCAGCTCGGAGAGCTCCGTGCGGTTCCCGCCCTCCTCGCGGAGAAGAGCGACGAGCCCGGGAGGGCGACCCGTATCGGAAACGGCCGCGCTGACGTACCACCTCGCTGCCCACCGCTCGTCTTCGTGCGCCAGCGGAGGGGGGATCGCGATGCCCTGTTCCCCCAGGTGCGACCTCCAGGCGCGCGAAGCCGTGCCGCCGTAGACGAGCGAAGCGGGGCAGTTCGCGTTGGCCTCGAGGACGTGGAATCCACCCTCACCCGATGGGATGAGGTCGAGACGGCACAGGTGGATGCGGCCGTTCGACGCCCTCTGGTCCCGATCGACGTCGGAGGCGAGACGCGCTGACATCGCGAGCGTCCGGCGCACCCGCGCGTCCGGGCGCCGGGCCCTCACCACGCCTTCGAGCGCACGATGGAACGCTTCGGCGAACCGGTGCAGGCGAGCCGAGTGCTCGGAGTCGACGACCACCGGCGGCCCCATGCCGCACTGCCAGCCCCGTGCGCGGGCCAGGTCGCTCTCGACCCGGCGCAGCGTCGCCTCCGTGCCTTCCAGCTTCGAAGGGGCCCGCAGGCGTTCGCCGAACGCCCGATCGAAGCCCGGCCAGGCCGGCCCGGCGGAGGTGGCGGGCGCGATGTTACCCCTACCGGACGGAACTCGCATGCTGGGACACATACCGGGCGAAGGTGCGCGGGTGCCCTCCGGTCAGCAACACGCACCTCCCGGTGGGCGCCCGGCAGAGCGTCGATCGGCAGCCACCCGCGTCGGGACTCGATCGGGGAAGGGCCATCGGGTTCAGATCAGAACCGAGATACGAGCGGACTGTGGGCGCGGGAGGCCTCCGCTCGCTGCCGGGGCTCGGACGCTTGCGCCTCCCTTTCCGTCGAGAGTCAATTGCTCCGAAGCATGACAGGGGTTCTCGAAAGGACCGACGCCCTCGCTCACGGACGTCCCGATGAGGTGGTCACTCCGGAATCGCCGTTCACTCACTCTGCTGACCTGGAACGTCTGGTTCGGCCTGGAGAAGCCTTACCGGCGATGGACCGAGCTGCTCGCCATCGTCCGACGCGTCCGACCCGACGTCGTAGCCTTTCAGGAAGCCACCGACCCGTTCCTGTCCATGCTGCGCAAGGAGCCCTGGGTCAAAGCCTCCTACAACATCTCCGACCCCTACGGGGAAGAGATCGGCGCCTACGGAAACGTGATCATGGTCTCTTCGCCGCTCATCGGCGTGGAGGCTCATCCACTGGAGAGCGACATGGACCGAAAGCTCGTCGTCGCTCGCACGACGCTGGCTGGCTCCGACTGGGCGGTCGGCGCGGTGCACCTCGAATCGTTCCGGGAGTCGGCCGGCACCCGGGGGCGCCAACTCGAACAGACCCTCGAGATCATGGCCCCCTTCCCCAATGCCGCGCTGCTCGGCGACTTCAACTTCTGCTCGAGCTGGGTGGAGGAGAACGACCGCATCCCCACCTCGTACGTCGACCTGTGGCCTGCCGTGCGCTCCGACGCCGGCCTGACCGTGGACACCGCGGCCAATCCATTGCGCCTGAGGGACGGGAGAGACGAGAAGCGCGTCCGCTTCGATCGCATCCTCGTGCGCTCCCCGGTCGCCGTGCCGACCGAGGCGAGCCTACTCGGCACAAAGCCGATTCGAGGGGAGAAGCCGAGCCTCTTTCCGTCGGACCACTTCGGTGTGCTCGGAAAGGTCAGGCTGCTGGAGGGTAGAGACGTGTGACGGCCTGCCCCGGCGGGGGCCGAATCCCATCGAAGAGCTTCTCGAACCGGTAACGCCACGTGATGCATGATCCACCCTCTCACGCCGCAAGCCGCACGAGCACCCGGCCCGGCCGGTCCTGTGACCGGCTCGAGCTCGCGGATCGCTCGGCGCGTCTTCCGACGCGGACGCGCGTGAAGCCTCGCGCGCGGACGCTCGTCGTCTGCCTCGCGACGCTCGTCGCGTCGGCCGGGTGTGCCGACGTCGGCAGCGACCGCGACGCCGAGACGGCAAGCCCCTACCTGTACGTCTGGGCGGGAGCGGAATCGGAGGATGACAGCGACTTCCTGGCGGTCTTGGACGTAGACCCGGGGTCGGACACGTACGCGCAGATCGTGGCCAGCGTAGCGGTCGGAGTGCAGGGTGGGGCGCATCACTCCGAGCACGTGATGCCAGCCGGCGACTCGCTCTTCGTCAACTCGTTCAGGGCCGGCTCCACCTTCGTCATCGACGTGAGCGATCCTCTCCGGCCGAGCGTCGCGGCATCGTTCCGCGAGATCGGCGAGTACACCTACCCCCACACCTTCGAGCGCCTGCCCGACGGCAACGTGCTCGCGACATTCCAGACCAAGGGCGAGGGCCATCAGGTCGCCGGTGGGCTCGTGGAGCTGGATCGGGCGGGCCGGCTCGTGCGCGCCACGGACGTCGCCGACCCGGCGGATCCGGAGATCCGCGCGTACAGCGTGACGCCCATTCCACGCCTGGGGCGCGCCGTCAGCACGACCTCCGACATGTGGGCCGAGGCCGCCGGCACGTCCTTTCAGCTGTGGGACCTGTCGGACCTGTCGCTGGTTCGCACGGTCGTGCTCGAGCCGGGCAGCGCGGGCTACGAGCATCGCGACCCCGCGGAAGTGCGTCTCCTGAGCGACAGCGTCACCGCCCTGATGACGACCTTCACGTGCGCGCTCTACCTGCTTCACGACCTGGACACCCCCGCCCCCTCCGCGGAGTTGGTCCAAGTCCTCCCCTGGTCCGACTACGAGACGGACGAGTGCGGCATCCCCGCCACCTGGGGCGACGTCTGGCTCCAAACGTACGCGCATTCCGATGGCTCCTGGTTGATCTCGTACGACGTCTCCGACCCGACGCAGCCCGTGGAGCTCGACCGCCTGGCATGGGACGGAGCCTGGTGGCCGCACTGGATATCGATCGAGCCCGGTGGTCGCAGGGTCGTCGTGACCTCGGGCGAAGGAGAGACCCTCTATCGGGTCCTCATCGTGTCGCTCGACCCCGAGACGGGCGCGCTGGCGTTCGACGCGACGTTCCAGGAGCCCGGCTCGACGGAGCCGGGCGTGAGCTTCGAGCGGACCTCGTGGCCGCACGGGGCCGGCGGGCCGGCTCGACCGCACGGCGCGGTGTTCTCGGGCTCGGGGATGTGACGGTCATGGGACATCCCCGTCGTTGGGCGCCTGGCGCCGGAGGGGCATAGGATCCCGAGCCCGGCACGCCGCCGCCGTGGGTCGTCCGGTCCTCGAGGCACCTCGCCTCTCCCGAGCCCCGCGGCCTTCCGGAGCCGCGCGCCTTGCGTACGGCTTCCCGGTGTGGATCAATTGGCCGGTAGTTGACGTGCGCGAAAGCGCCCGCAGAGAGTGATGCAACGCGTCGAGCGCGTCACCCAACGCCCGAACTCCGCTCTCGCCATGGACAGTCTGCAGCTCAGCTTGGTTCTGGTGGCGTCGGTGTGGGCCGCGATGAATACCTTGATCGCCGGCTACACCGCCGTGAACGCCACTCGCGACAGGATCGTCACCGGGCGCACCGATGAAGGAATCCCGCTGAGCCCAGCGCACCGTCGGGCCATGTACCGTAACGACTGGGTTCCCCTGAAGGCGGCGCTGTCCGCCGTGTCGCTCGCGTTCGCCGGGTTCCTGATCTTCCTGCCGACGCTCACGCACGAAGGTCCGGCGCTGCGCGTGGTCTGCTACGTGGCCGCCCTTCTGCCGCTCGGGGGCTTCCTGGGCTTCTTCGTCCTCGGGCTTTCGGACCGGCGGCTCATGCTCGACGCCCTCGCGCGCTCGGATGCCGACGAGCCTGCTGGGCGAGGAGCGGACCGCTCGCTGGACTGAGGGGAACGGGGGTCGCATGTTGTCCGGCGTCCCCCCCCAATGAAGGAGCGAGCCATGTTCAAGAGCGCCCGACTCATTCCTGTGGCGCTTCTGGGCTGCGCGCTGCTCGGATCCTGGACGGCCGCCGAGGCCCAGACGAACCCCGACCTCCACGGGGGCTGGGTGATCTCGGGCTGGGAGGCCGCGCCGGGTCAGACGGGCCCGACCCCGCAGAGCGGCCTGTTCCTGTTCACCGCGTCGGGGCACTACAGCATGATGTTCGTGATCGGCGACGCTCGGGAGGCACTGGCGGAGAATCCGTCGGATGCCGACATCGCCGCGGCCTACAACCCGTTCGTCGCCAACTCCGGTCGCTACTCGGTGTCGGGAGACGTGATCACCTACGAGGCGTACATGGCCAAGGACCCGGCCTACATGTCGCGCTTCGCTCCAACGGGCGGCGAGGGCAATGCCCAGACGATCACGTTCTCGATCGACGACGGCACGCTGACCTTCAGGTTTGGGGCCGGCGGTCCGATGGAGGGCGCAACCGCCACGCTCCGCAGGCCGGGCTCCGGGGAGTAGCCGAACGGTCGGCGTGGGTCGTCGAAGCCAGGAGGCGCACCACGGCGTTCGGCCGACGGGAGGCCCGGACGCCGTGGCCGCGCACCCCCCGAACGCTCGTGGGGCGGGCCGGTTCACGGAGCGGAGGAGGAGTCGTGGAGTCAACAACGCCCGAGGGGTCTCGGCCCGTGTCACGCCGCGCTCCGCGGCTGGCGGACGTGCCCGACCTCTTCCTGCGTCCATCCACCTTCTTCGCGGCCGTCAGCCTCGACCACAGGTGGTGGTATGGCTCGATCCTCTGCCTGTGGGGGATCTCGCAGAGCTCGGCACGGATCGATCAGAGCCTGATGCGGGCGGAGCTGGGCCAGCCACGCCCCGGATGGGAGGAGCTCGGCCCCTGGGTCACCGGCTCCTGGGCGTCCTTTTGGACGGTGCTCCTCGTCGCCGGCCTGGTCGGTGCGCTCTTCTACTGGTACGTCGGCGGCTGGTGGTACCGGCTCCGCCTCCGCTTCTCCGGAGCCGTCGCGCCCGATGCGAGAACGGCCCGCCTGGTCATGACGTCCGCGGCGGCCGTCGTGGCGCTGCCCACCGTGCTCTTCCTGATCGGCTATACGCTGGCCTTTCCCGACTACCTGGCCGCCTGGAACTCCGACGAGGCATTCTCGACGGTGCTGTTGGCCTTCCCCTTCTGGGGCGCCTACGTCAGCTACCGCGGCGTGCGCACGCGATTCGACGTGGGGCGGTGGCGGAGCCGCATCTGGTTCCTGATCCTGCCGTGCCTGACGTTCGTGATGGCGCTCGGCCTCATCGCCGTCCTGTACGCCATCCTCTTCGAGCCGCTCGTGCAGGACGGGGGCGGGACCCTCGCGGGGCTTTCGGGGCCCCGTTAGGAGACCCTCCGTCGAGGGGACGGCCCGCGCCGAGCCGGGCGGGCCATCCCCTGCGCCGGAGGTCGGAGAGTCTCCCGCTCTCGCGACGGGATCGTCGAGCCTCCTAGCGGCCGCGCTTCACCGTGAGCTCACCCGTCCACCTGTGCTCGGTGCGCCCGTCCACGCCCACGAGGCTGTCGATCCAGCCTCCGCCGCTCGCGTCCTCGAAACGGCCCGTGCCCCCGATGAAGAAGAACTCGTCGTGGAAGGAGGCCTGGTATCCCGGAGGCAGGCTCGTGTCGAAGAAGTCGACGAACCCGTCCAGCACGGTGATCCACAGCTCGTCCCCATTGGCCGCCACGAAGCGCCCGTTCTCTCCCCCCGAGCCCGGCATGAACCAGTAGCGGCCCAGGTCCGGAGGGGCGTTGAGGTCGAAGCAGAAGACCATCCACGTCGTGAACCTGCCGAGGTGGGTTGCCTCCCCCATGCCCGTCTGGGTGTTGATGACGATGCCGGGTCCGCAACCGTCCGCGACCAGGTCGCCGAGCTGCTCGGTGTAGAAGGCGGCCTTGAACGGCACCGTGACGGACGTGCCATGGTGATCCCCGTGCGAGGCGGCGGCGAAGTCGGGCTCGACCGACTCGACGTTCGTGGGCGCCTCTGCGGAGCACCCTGCGACGAGGCCCAGAACGGTGATCGAAGCCAAGAGTCTCCTCATGATTCCCTCCTTGAGGATGGGGACGAGAGCGCGGCCGATCACGGAACGTGCCGGCCCTTCGAGACTTCCGGATTCGCCGACGGGCTGATGCGCGGGAGGGGCCCCGACAGGGGCAGGGACGGAATCCAGGGGTGAGTGTCCAGGGGGGGGGTTGCCATGATGGAATAAGACTCCGGGCCCGCCCGCAGTAGGGCAAACCGCGCCGCTGCGTGCGGGGATTCTCCCGACGCATCCGCCCACGGGCCGCGATCGCCAGGCGGTCCCGCCTACGTCGGGCCGGAGCGATCACGGATGGGAGCGCACACATCCGGGATGCCCGCCGTGCGGCCGGTCGTCCCGACGGGACCCGGGCTCAGGAGAAGCCGAAGACGAACGGAAGGCCGAACGAGACGAGCGCGGCCCAGCCGACGTAGACCGGCAGATAGTCGGCCACGGCGCGTCGAATCCCCTCCGCGCCGCTCCTCGCCCGGATGAAGCCGAGGTACGCCCGGCACGTCCAGGCGAGATGGGTCATGATGACGACGTTGGCGCCCAGCACGACGACGCGGTTCGGCGTGAGCCCATAGGAGGTCAGGCGGAAGAGGATGGCCGAGAGGGCGATCAGGTCGATGACCAGGGTGACCGCCAGCAAGGCGAAGTTGACCCAATCCATCCAACCCACCCCGGTCCGTGCGCCGCGCTCGGCGATCGAGAAGACCGTCATTCCCAGCACGACGACGAGCAGGCCGTTGACGGTGATGAGAAACGACCGGTCCACGAACGGGTTCTGCCCGCCCACCAGGGCGGCGACCAGGTAGACGCCGGTCATGACCAGGAACAAGGGCGCGAAGACACGAGCGAGGACAGGTGCGATCCCGGTATGCCCCTTGAAGGCGACGTCGTACAGGTACGTGCCGGCCACGGGCACGGCGGCGGCTCCGAACACGCCGACATTCCGGAAGTACCATTCGGCAGGGTCCTCCGAGACCATCTCGAAGAGCGCGACCGTGATCCCGCTGAAGACGATCCCGCCCAGGCCGACCAGGCTGGCGAGAATCAGCAGCTCGCCGTTGTAGCGTATGAACCCGATGCGCGGGCCGGGGTCACGCCAGGCCGCGCCCGTGAAGACGAAGCCGAGGAAGGCCCAGAACAGGATCGGCAGGTGAATCAAGGACATCACCACCGAATCCCCGTAGCCTTCCGGGAGGGTTCCCTCCACCGGCCCGGGAAGCAGGACCGTGAAGGCGGCCGCGACCGCGGCCAGCGCCGTCCCGGCGATCAGCGCTCCCCGCTCTCGCGTCGCGAGCCAGAAATACGCCGCCAACCCGAGAAGGACCCATGACGGCGCGAGGCGCGGATAGTACCACTCCTCGCCGAGCCAGATCGCCGGAATCCGCACCGAGGCGCCGACGCAAACGCCGATCGCGACCGCGTGCCGGAGGCGGCGGCCGTCCGCTCTGCGCTCCGGCGCCCGGTACTCCAGGCGGGCCCGCCAGACACGGAGGACGGGCGAGTCCGGAGCCGCTCGGCAGGCCTCGTCGAAGGCGCTCCGAAACGAATCCGGATCGTCCCGATAGAGAGCTTCCAGCGTCTCGGGATCGTCCAGAGACTCCAGAATCCGTTGCGCGGTCGGCTGCATGCGTGGCGATCCCGGGGTGACGTCGGGTTCGATGGCCTCGCCGGGTGCCGGCGATTGCCGTGACCGTCTAGGCCAACACGCCGCGCCGTGCCATGGCTCGAGCATAGAGCCAGAGTCCGAGCGCGACGGCGAAGATCAGGACCGAGAACGCGGCGCCCGCGCCGCCCATCACCTCCAGCCCGTCGGAAAGCAGGAAGTTGTGGATCGCGGTGACGACCATCGCCAGGAAGGAGCCGAGGAGCACGGGCACGGCGACGCGCTTTCTCAGCAACAGGAGAATCGTGCCGAGGAGGCCTCCCCATACGGCGAGCGCCCAGAAGGCGACGACCCAGCTCGGGAAGCCGTAGAAGTACTCCAGCTGCTCCGGAGTGAACTGGCTCATGTACGCCTCGTTCTGCGTCTCGGTCATCAGGTAGTCGAAGGCCCCGACGGAGTCCCACAGGACACCGAGGATCCCGACGAGCCAGAGGTGCCAGGGCGTGCTCGGCGGCGTGACGGCGTTGGCTTCCGACATGAGACATCTCCCGTGTGCGGTCGTACCAGCGTGCGGACCTCGCGCCGTCGACTGACGCGGCGAGAGACCCGATGTAGATGCCGCGAAGAACTACAGGACCGACCTCCGCGCCACAAGCCGAAGCCCCGAAGTCCTCCGGCGCGCCCTCGGGCCGCCCTTGCGCCCTCCTCCGGCGCAACCGTCCATTGCCCTGCCGTGAAGCGTTTCCTTCATGCTGCATGATGGGGATGGGGACCTCGGGGCCCTGAAGCACGATGCCGACGAAGCGTGGAGGGCGCCGACGACACCCGCCGTTATGACCTCGAACCGCGACAACGATGACGAAACGGAACATCCACGTTGCGTGCTCCTGCGCGATCCTCCTGCTCTGTGGCGCGGCCACCCTCCGTGCGCAGAGCAGGCCCGCCCCGCACGTCGCGCCCAGCGGCCGCGTAACGACCAGCGTCACGTTCGACGGCCGCGTGCTGCGGGGTGGAGGGTGGTTCACCGGGACCCCGTCCCATTCGGGGCCGTCCCGCATGACCATCGACTACGGTCAGCCTCACGCCCGCGGCCGGGCGATCTTCGGGGGCCTGGTCCCCCTCGGAGAGGTGTGGCGGTTGGGTGCCAACTGGGCGACCAGCCTGACGCTCGACGTTCCCGTCCGCCTCGGTGAGCTCGCCGTCCCGCGAGGATCGTACACCCTCTTCCTCGTGCCCCACGCGGATGGCGGCGAGCTGATCGTGAGCGAGCAGACGCGACAGTGGGGCACGGACTACGACCCGACGCGCGACTTCGGCCGCGCATCGCTGCGCCGCCGTGAGCTGGGAGAGTCCTTCGAGAGCCTCACGATCACGCTCGAGCCGGTCTTCCCGCAGGAGACGGACGGCGTCCCCGAGGGGACGCTGCGCATCGCCTGGGGACGGGTCGAGTACTCGACCGATTGGCGCATGATCTGGCCCTGAGGCTCGCGCCGCCCACGGGCAGGAGGGTGGCCGCCGAATAGGGGCACGTGATCGAGTCTCACCTTGTGTGGCCCCCATGCGGTGGGCTCAATTGGAGGGTTGGTCCGTCGCACCCTTCCCTTCGAGCGCCAGGAGACCGAATGCTCTCTCGACGTGACTGGCTACGAGTCAGCGCCGGAGCCGGCGCGCTTCTTGGCCTGAACCCCCGCGTGCTGCGTGCGCTCCAGACGGAGCCGGTCCTCACCCGGGCGATTCCGTCGAGCGGAGAGCACCTCCCGGTCATCGGGCTCGGCGGCCGCTGGATCTCGATGAGCTCCAGTCCGGAGGAGCTGGCCGACCACCGCGCCGTGCTCCACGCTCTCGCCGACGGCGCCGAAGGAGCGGGTCGCCTCTTCGACAGCGCCGCGGGATACGGGGGAGGGGGGTCGGAGTCGTACGCGGGCCGCTGGGCCGAAGAGGACGGCTTCGGCGACGACATCTTCTGGGCCACCAAGGTCAACGTCGTGGGACGCGGGGGCGGCTCGGCCGACCCCCGGAGCGTCCGGGAGCAGATCGAGCGCTCCTTCGAGCGTCTCCGCAGGCCGGTGATCGACCTGAACCAGGTTCACAACATGGGTGATCCCCCCACCCAGCTGGGCATCCTGCAGGAGTACAAGGAGGAGGGGCGGATCCGCTACATCGGGATCACGACGACCAGCGAGCGGCAGTACGCGGAGCTCGCCGACGTCATGCGCCGCTTTCCCCTCGACTTCATCGGAATCGACTACGCGATCGACAACCGGGTCGCGGAGGAGCGCATCTTTCCGCTGGCCCGGGACGAGGGGATCGCGGTCATGGTCTACCTGCCCTTCGGACGCTCACGCATGTGGCAGCGGATCGGCGACCGGGCGCTGCCGGAGTGGGCGGCGGAGTTCGACGCGCACAGCTGGGCGCAGTTCATGCTCAAGTTCGTCATCGCGCACCCGGCGGTCACGGTCGCCGCACCCGGGACCGGTGACCCCGAGCACATGATCGACAATCTCGGCGGCGGGCGGGGCCGTGTGCCGACCCGGGACCACCTCCGCAGGATGGCCGAGCTCGTCGAGAGCCTGCCGGGCGGCTAGCCCGACGGCGCGGCCCGGACCTCGCGGTGCGACGCCGTAGGCGGCCCGAGGCGCCCATGGCTGCCGGCGTGAGCGTGCAGCGGACGGCTTCTCGGAGCCGGCCGCCTGGCGGCCGCGAGCGGCGGCGGGCGGCGCCCCGCCGTCTCGGCGCGTGGGTGGCGCTGCTGTGCGTGGCGGCCTGCGATCCCTACGGACCGGCGCCCGTGCTCCCGCTCCCCCCTCGCCCGGCGGAGGCGCTCACGGGCAGCGAGATCGCCCGCGAGATCCGCGACTGGGACCTGGACGCCCGGGAGGATCGGCTGTACGAGGAAGTGGCCCGAGGAAACGTGCCATCCTGGCTCCGGGAGCTCAGGCCGGTCGAGGTCACGGGCCGGGTCGACGGGCGTGACCACCGGGTGCACCTGTGGGTCACCCCGGACTATCTGTCCGTCGGCTCGGACCGCGCTCACCTCCTGGTCCCCCTGTCCCCGCAGGTGGCTCAGCGCATCGCGGACCTTTTGGAGAGCTCCCTGCCCACGCCTCCGATCGTGGACGCCATCTGGTCCTCCGCCGATTCCCGGCTGACGCCTCAGCGCATCCAGCCCCAGGATTCCGTCCAATCGGTCCGGACGGTGGAGTTCGTCGAGCGCCACAACGCCCTGATCCGGGCGCAGCGCCAGCTCCGCGGCGTCGCTCCGGACGCCCTCGTCGCCGGCCACAAGAAGGACGTGGTGCTGTCGGCCACGCTCGCGGCAAACCCGGGGAAGGTGGCCGTCTACGGTTGGCACGGCCCGGACGGGCGTCCCAATCAGGAGCTGTCCACCGTCGCCGACGACGAGCGGGTCTACTACCACCACGGCGTTCGCCTCGTGCACCGCCGGGTCCTCCTGGACGGCATCGAGCGCGACCTCGCGGAGCTGCTGAGCGACCCCTCGCTGGCGCCCATTCTGAGCCGGCAGGGACCGATCGAGCCCCCCAGGTATCCCCTGTCTCGCGGCGGGTGACCCTCGGCCTCGAGCGGAGTGCGGCGCACCGGCCGAGGGTCTACGTTTTCCGACGATTCCGCGAACTTTGGTGACCAGCACGACGTCGGAGGTGACGCCTGGAGACGGCAGAGTACTCACGCGCCCGACCCCATCCGTGGCACGGCCTCAGCCCCGGTCCGCGCCCGCCCTCCGAGCTGCACGCCTTCATCGAGATCACGCCCTTCGATCTGGTGAAGTACGAAGTCGACAAGATCAGCGGCTACCTCAAGGTCGACCGCGCCCAGCGCACCTCCTCCCTTCCACCCGCGCTGTACGGCTTCGTCCCCCGCACGTTCGCGGGCGAGCGTGTCGGCGCGCTGATGGACGGCGCCACGGGAGGCGACCTCGATCCGCTCGACATCTGCGTGCTCAGCGAGCGCCCGATCGCCCGAGCCGAGGTCATCATTCCGGCCAGGGTGGTCGGCGGGATCCCCATGGTCGACGACGGCCTTGCCGACGACAAGATCATCGCCATCCTCAGGGACGACCCGATCTTCGGCCACGTGAGGGAGATCGATGACGTCCCCGAGGTGCTCGTCGGACGGCTGATCCATTACTTCTCGACGTACAAGCTGCGGCCGGAGTCCTCCGGACCCGTGCAGGTGGGCTCCCCGTACGCTCGGGAGCGCGCCGAGTCCGTGGTCGCGGCGGCCCTCGACGACTATCGCGCCGAGTTCGGGTAGCGGCGCGTCGTCACGCGCGTGGTGCCCGGAATGCAGGGCGGGGGCGTGACGACGCCCGGCCCTTCGGCGTACGTTGCGGGCCGCAGTCACGAGACCGATCCGGACGGGGCATCATGAGACTGGAGCACACGAGCACGCGTCTGCTGCTCACCGCCGCGCTGGCGGCGCTGACCGCCTGCGGCGGGGACGACCCGTCCTCCTCGGGGGCGGGATTCGAGGAGACGGCGACGAGGGGAGGCGACCAGCGGACCGGCGCCTACGACGCTGTGGAGAACTGGTGGAAGCCGGCGCCGGACCACGAGGGGCCGTGGACCTGGGGGGAAGTCTCGGGCGTCGCCGTGGACCATCCCGACCGGATCATCGTCGCGGTCTGGGGCGACCGTGATTCGGCGGGCGAGGAGCGTGAGGGAAGCACGAACTACCTCGTGGTCGTCGACGGAGACGGCAACATCGTCGAGCGCTGGACCCAATGGGACTCGATCCTGAACAAGCCCCACCAGGTCTACATCAGCCCGTACGACCCCGAACGTCACGTGTGGGTGGTCGAGCGGGGCGGCGGCCGCGGGGTCAACATGCAGATCCTCAAGTTCACCAACGACGGAAGCGAGCTGGTGATGAGGCTCGTCGACCCGAACCACCCCAGGAGCCGGGCGGAGGCGAGGGCGAATCCGAACCCTGGTCCGTACGCATACGGTGATCCCGCCGTCCTGGCCTTCCTCCCCGACGGCAGCTTCTACCTCGGGGACGGCTACTGGCACTCGCGCATCGTCAAGTACGACGCCGACGGGGAGTACCTGTTCGAATGGGGAGAGCTCGGGTCCGGTCCGGGGCAGTTCGACCTCGTGCACGGGGTGGTGGTCGACCGGGAGCACCGCGTGTACGTCGCCGACCGCACCAACGACCGCATCCAGATCTTCACCGAGGACGGCGCGTTCCTCGAGGAGTGGCCGGACATCACGGATCCGGTCGGCGTCTACATCGACGAGAACGAAGCGGTGTGGGTCATCTCCGCGACGCTCAACCGCATCCTCAAGTACGACCGCGACGGACGTCTCCAGTACCACTGGGGAGCGTACGGCGGCACCCGTGGCGGCTTTCCCGGAGGCCTCTCCCGGCCCCACCAGATCGACGTCGACCAGGAGGGCAACGTCTTCGTCGCCAGCTGGGACGGAGGCTGGGTCAACAAGTTCGTCCCGAAGCCGGGAGCCGCCGCGGCGGAGCTGGTCGGAAGGCCGCTCGTGCTGGAGCGATAGCCGCGCCTGCCCGGTCCCACCCCACGGGGCCCGAGCCCCGGAGCGCCGCAAGCCGGACGAAGGCCGAGAGCGGCCAGCCCGGGGGTACAAACGCTAAGTTATTGTATTATATTGCGTTATAAGCGGACACGATCAACCGAAGGACAACTTGTCTCCTTTGGGCGGGGTTTGAGCGTGCTCGGGCGCAAGATCGGCTGGGGGCATCGGCATGGCGGGAGCGAAGGAACGGGGACGGCGTCCCCATGAGCGCAGGCTCATGGAGAGCGAGTCCCGCTGGCTGCAAAAGGCTCTGTTCGCCCTCGGAAAGGCCGAAGACGACCGCGACAAGCTCGACGCGGCGCTCGACGGCGACGTCGCTCCGATCACGGTGGAGATCAAGGGCAGGTCCTTCGATATCGGGACGGTCTCCGAGGCCATGGCCGACGCGGTGAGGGAGCGCTCCGAGAGCCTGCGTCAGTCGCTGAGCCAGGAGCAGGCGGCCCTCCGCTGAAGGACCGATCCAGAACCCGGGCGAGGAGAGGATACCATTTCCGGCAAGCAGATGAAGACACCGACGGTCAAGAGGAACGCGCGCGCACCCGAGGTACAGCGCGCGGCGCGCGAATTGGGGTCGCTGGCGCTGGCTCGCGTGCGACAGGGCGGGAGCCTCAAGATCCGCCAGCGCGTGCAGCTCCGCAGGGCCATCGCGACGGCGGGTGAGTTTCTCGCTTGGGCCCCGATGGCCGCCCAAGGCAAGGACGCGATGGGGAAGGCGTCCAAGGACGTGGCGGATCTGACGAAGCGCGCCGCGAAGTGGATGGCGGACGAGCTCGCTGAGGAGCTCGCGGCGAAGAAGGCCGAGCTGGCGCGGCTCGAGCGGACCGCCGATTCAATGCGGGAGCTGGCCGAGAGGGACGAGGAGGCGTACCCCGCCGAGATCTCGTACACCCATACGAGCCGGCACGGGTCCGAGGGCCTCGTGACCAAGACGGAGACGGTCGTGCTGCACAGCCCCGAGGAGGCAGAGGAAGCAGCCCATCGGATCGAGACGAAGCTGGACAGTTGGGGCAAGCTGAGGGAGCAGATGGTGGGCGAGCTCAAGCAGAAGCAGGTCCAGCTGCAGGAGATGAAGCACAGCCTGTCGGACTTCGTGGAGTCGACCGAGGGTCTGCTCGACGACGTGATCGCGACGCTCTGAGCGACGCCGCCAGGGGGCTCGCGTCTCGAGCTTCCCACGAGGGACCGTGACGCGCCGCCCCGTCCCGCTCCGCGGGACGGGGCGGCGCTTCCTTCGGGCGCCCTGGAGCACGGCCCGCGTTCTACCGATAATGTCCCCACTGACCAGCCAACGACGGGGGGAGGACTCCCACTCTTGAAGCGCTGTCGCCGCTGGGGCACCGCACCGCTTTGCGCCGCGATCGCTTGCGCCGCCGCCTTCGTCATGGCGGGCGCGCCGCACGCGGCGGCTGCTCAGCAGCCTCCCCCCGGCCTGGCCGAGTCGAGGCCGAACGTGTTCTTCGACTGCGGCGGGCCGAGCTGCGACCAGTCCTACTACCGAACGCAGATCGGCTGGGTCAACTGGGTGCGCGACCGGCTCGTCTCCGACGTTCACGTGATCATGAGCAGCCAGTCCACCGGAGCCGGGGGGCGGGAGTACCTCCTCGACTTCATCGGCGTGGGCCAATACGAGGCCTATCAAACGAGGCTCACGTACCGGAGCCTGGTCACCGACACGGGCCGCGAGACGCTCGACGGGATCGCCCAGGTGCTCTCGATCGGGTTTGCGCACTTCGGGGCGGCGGTCGGCTCCCCGGGGCTCGTCTACATCGAGGGGCGGGAGATGTACAGCATCCTGCCTTCGACCCGGGTCGTCTCGCAGGAGGAGGTCGAAGATCCCTGGAACCTGTGGGTGTTCCGCATCAACGGCAGCGCGAACCTCGACGGGGAGTCGACGCGAACCACGCGCCGGCTGAACGCGAGCGCCTCGGCCTCACGGGTCACGCCCACGTGGAAGACGAACTTTCGCGGCAACGTCAATTACAACCAGCGCGACATCGAGCTCAGCGACGCCTCGGTCTTCACCGACGCGCGCACCGATTGGGGGCTCACCCAGTTCACGGCGTACTCGCTCGCCAACCACTGGTCCGTCGGATGGCAAGCGGACGCGCGACGGTCGACCCGCTCGAATCAGGATCTGCGGGTCGAGTTCACGCCCGCCGTCGAGTACAGCTTCTTCCCGTACGAGGAGGCGACGCGACGGGCGCTCACCCTCTTCTATCAGATCGGGCCCCAGTGGAGGGACTACATGGAGGAGACGATCTTCGGGAAGACGGACGAGGTCACCTGGGAGGAATCGCTCGAGCTCGAGCTCTCCCAGCGCCAGCCGTGGGGTCGCGCCTCCGTGCGGGTGGTGGGCTCCCACTTCCTCCACGATCTCGACCTCTACCGAATCGAGATGCGAGGCGACCTCGACGTGCGCGTCGTGAGGGGGATCTCGGTGAACGCCCGCGCCAACGCAGGGTGGGTGAACGATCAGATCTTCCTGTCCGCGGAAGGCGCCACCGACGAGGAGGCGCTGCTCAACCTCCAGGTCCGCGCACAGGACTTCACCTACTCCATCGAGGCGGGCGTGGAGATCCAGTTCGGATCGATCTTCAACAACGTCGTCAACAACCGCTTCGGAGGTGGGGGCTTCAGCGGCTTCTCCCGCTGAGCCCGGCGGCGGTAGGGATCAGCCATGTCCTGGTCCGACTGTGACTTGCGCGGATCATCCCGGCCTCATGACCGCGCATCCCGCTCGGGCCGGACACGTCCGCGCGGGTCCCGGGCCGGCGTCCCCGGGGTCCGAGCTCAGAAGGGGTTCGTGGCGAACACGGACAGCTCGGGCACGAACCCCCGGCCGTCGAGCCGGAGGACGCCCACGATCGCGTCGGCGATCTCCTCGGGTCGCAGCTTCTTCTCGGAGCGCTCCCTCGGCACGCCGGCCTTCGCGGCGAACTCCGTCATCACCTCGCTGGGGTTGACGAGGGTGACGCGCACGTCGTGACGCCGCAACTCGTCACGCCAGCATTCCGTCATGCCGCGGAGGGCGAACTTCGAGGAGCCGTACGCCGTACGGCCCGCGCTGCCCTTGAGCCCCGACGTCGACGAGATGTTGACGAGCTCCCCGCCGCCCCCCCGCGCGATGAAGTGGCGCGCGGCCTCCCGCGCCATCAGGAACGGCCCGAAGACGTTCGTTCGGTAGAGGCTCTCCAGCTCCTCCAGCGTGGTTTCGACGAGAGGCTTGAAGAGCCCGTACCCGGCGTTGTTCACGAGGATGTCGAGCCGGCCGTGGCGCTCGATCACGGCGCCCACGGTCCTCACCGCGTCCTCCTCGACACCCACGTCGCCGACGAGGAACTCCACGCCCAGGTCCTCCGCCGCGCGCCGGACCACGTCCTCCCGCCGTCCCGTGATCGTGACCAGGGATCCCTCGTCACGGAGCGCCTTTGCGATCGCTCGGCCGATTCCTTCGCCGCCGCCGGTCACGAGCGCGACCGCGTCCTTCAGGTGCATGGAGCCTCCCGGTTCGGGCCGTTGGGTGCGCCCACGCTAGGCGCGGCCGAATCGCGGGCACAAGGGGGCTGCCTCGCGCTCGACGCTCGGCCGGCCCTCCCCTCACGCTGTCGCGACCGGGGCACGGGGCCTTAGGATGGGGCTCGCTCGGCCACGGCCGCCGGTCCATCGTCTCCGGCTGCCGATGGACCGCCTTCCCACCCTTGGGCCCGACCCCCGCGGCCGGCCGGCGAATCCCGCTCTTGGAGGACGTGATTCATGCTGGAGCTTCCGCTCGCCGTGATCGGGCCGACCGCCGGGTGCCGGGAGGGCGCGCCTCGAGGGCAAGCCCACCGGAGCCGCGTCGCGGCGCGCCGCGCCCGGAAGCGGGCAGCCGGAATCCTGGGGTGGGTGCTCCTCGCCACCGCCGCATGCGGCACGACGGGGGCGGCCACAGGCAGTGGCCGAGATCCCATCACCCGCGCGCAGATTCAGGAGGTGGCCGACGGCAC
>JBFFWJ010000014.1:0-17447 GCA_041570315.1 Longimicrobiales bacterium
ACCGCGGGGCACACCGTGGCGCAGTTTCCGAACGCGAAGGTCACGAGCGCCGCTCTGCCCCCCAAGCTCGACGGGTCGAAGGAGGCGCCGGTGTGATCGACCAGCCCGGCAGCCTCGGGCCAGGGGCGATCGAGCCGCGGATACGTTTCCGGCGCGGGCTCGTCCAGGCCCAACTCGAGGGCGGGCACGGTCGCCGCCCGCACCGTCGAGGCGGCCAGCAAGGCGCCGGCGCCCGCCAGCGCGAGCACGGCCCCCGCGAGCGCCCTGCCCGCCGGCTCGCGCCCGAGCCGACGGACGCTCGCCCTCACTTCGTCGAACCAGCCGACCAGGAGGAAGGCGAGCATCGCCGGGGGCTGACCCAGCAGGAGCAGCCAGCCCTTCGCGTCGGGCAGGCCCGATTCGGTGATGTTGAAGCAGACGGAGCGTGTGCGCTCCAGCCACTCGGGGGCGCCGGGCACGGACCAGAGCGCCAGGCTCCACCACGCCGCGGTGACGACGAGGATGAACCCGATGCCCCCGAGCGGCCAGAGGTCTTCCTTCTTCATCACCCGATCTGCCACATCGTGGACAGCAGCTTCCAGTTCGCGAAGTAGTAGACCACGAACGCGAGCAGGAACACGAACACGAGGATCATCGTGCCCGGCATCATGCCGAGCGTGCCGTGCTCCTCGAGCTCGACGTCCTCGGTGGGCAGCTCCAGGAACGGGCGCCGGTAGACCCCGGGCGGCACGCTACCCGCCAGCGCGGGCGTGGAGAGCTCCTCGCCGAGCGGCTTGCCCAGGAAGACGGACCAGACCGTGATCAGGATGTAGGCGGCGCCACCGACCGCGGCAAGCAGCCCGCCGACCGCGGCGAGCCCCATCATGAGGTCGACCGCGGGCGAGTACTCCACGGTGAAGGGCGCGCCCGCGAAGGTGATGTCGTAGTGCCGGCGCGGAACGCCGAAGGTGCCCGCGAAGGTGAGCGACATCGAGAAGATCAGCATCCCGATCGAGAAGAGGTAGGGCTGCCAGCGGGCGAGACCGTAGAAGGCCACGCGCTTCCGGAAGATCAACGGGATGACGTAGTAGGTGACGCCCATGAAGGCCATGGCCGTGCCGGACACCACGGTCGCGTGGAAGTGTCCGGGGATCCGCAAGGTGTTGTGCGCGACGATGTTGATCTGCTCGGTCCCGAAGGTGACCCCGGTGATCCCGCCCACGAAGCCGAAGACGACGACGGAGAGGACCAGCGAGCTGAAGCCGGGATCCCCCCACGGCGCGCGTCGGAGCCATCCGAAGATGCCCTGCGTGTAGCCACGCAGCCGCATCCCCATCTCGACGCCCGCAGGTACCGTGAAGCCGTGCAGCATCGAGGCGAGGACCGCCATGTACATGAAGTACGACGTGTTCACGACCTTCCACGACGGACCGAAGCCCGGATCGACCAGGAGGTGGTGCGCCGACGCCATGGAGATGAACAGGATGTAGAGCACGAAGGCCGTACGGCTGATCTTCTCGTTGATCACCACGGCCCCCACGGTGAGGGCGCCGAGCAGATACCAGATCGCGACCATCGCCGCGACGTTGATCTGCTGCGACGAGTGGCCGAGCCCCCACCAGACCAGGCGATAGACCTGCGGGTCCACGCCCATCCAGCCGAGCGACCAGAAGAAGGTCGGAATGTAGATCGCGGCCCCGTGCGCGAGCGTGATGGCCGCGATGATCGCCGCGGTGATCGCTCCGAAGGTCACGAGCGGGACCGAGCCCGTGTAGGTGCGCTCCCGCTTCGCGACGACCAGGGTGGCGAAGAAGATCGCGGTCACCAGGATCGCTCCCACCGCGAAGAGAATCACCCCCAGGTAGAAGGGCGGCTCCGCGCGCAGGGGAACGTAGGAGGTGAAGAGGACGTCGGCCTGGCCGGTGAACATCATCCACTCGACCATGAGCGCACCGACGACCATCAGGCCGAAGCCCGCCCATGCGATCTTCGGCGTCGGCACCCTGCAGTTGAGGAGCACCGCCGAGGCGAAGTACAGCACCGCCATCTCGAAGAAGAGGATGAAGAAGATCAGCATGTTCATCCCGTGCACCGTCAGCCAGCGGTAGAACAGGTCCTCGGGCAGGAGGTGCACGACCTGCCAGCGGGTCAGCAGCACCAGGACGGCCGCGATGCCGCCGATGAGCAGCGCCACCGTGGCCGCGACGGCGTTGGCCTTGATCAGCGCGTCGGCGTCCCGATGGACCTTGAGCCCCGTCGTCGGACAGGTGCGGAAGGGAGTGGCGGTCGTGGCGGTGGTGGCGGCTGTCTCGCTCATCGGTCACCTCCCTGTCCGACGGACGGATCGGAGGCGTTCGCGGACGCGGAGCCGGACGGCCGGACGTTGACCTTGCCGACCATGATGTGGTGTCCGACGCCGCAGAACTCGTTGCACACGATCCGGTAGTCGCCGGCCTCGGTGGGGGTCACGCGCAGGCCGTAGTCGTAGCCGGGCACGACCTGGAAGTTCACGTTGAAGGGGTACAGGTTGAATCCGTGGTTCACGTCCAGAGACGACAGGTGCAGGGTGTACTCGGCTCCCTGCTCCAGATCCAGGATCGGGGACCATTGAAACTGCGCCGCGAGAAGGTAGATGTCGGCGCCGGGCGGCGGCGCGACGATCGGAATCCCGTTCTCGCTCTCCCCCGTGCCGTAGTCGCGCACGAACTGCTGCACGCGGGCGACGTACGCGGCGGGCTCGACCTTCGCCCGGATCCCCGACGGGTTCTGCTCCCCGCGCAGGTGCCATATCGGCATCATCGCGAAGAGGATCATGCACCAGACGAAGGCGATCGTGAACCAGACCTTCTCCGACTTGTGGGCGGGCTTCCACCAGACGCCCTGCGGAGCGCTCACACCGGTGGTGTACATGGACCCCTCCCGGTCAGGGCAGGGTGGCGGTCGGAAGGCTCATGACCTCCCACAGCCCCCAGGCGGTGAACAGGACCAGCATGACCGCGAAGCCCATCGCCAGCAGGACGAAGGGGCGGTCGTAGAGTCGCTGGAGGAACGGGATCTCGGTCGGATCCTTGGGGCTCGTTCTCGCTTCGTCCATGGGACCTCCGGTGCGGGTGACTCACATGTCCGGTCGTCCCGGGCGCGGTGCGGATGGCACGCCTGGCCGCCCCCGGGGACGAGGAATCTCGGTGCGCTATCCTCCGTTCAGGGCCTCGACGCCGGACCGGTCTCGGGACAGGTCCGCGAGCGAGGTTTCGTCGAAGAAGCGTATCACGGAAAGGGACACGCTCTTCCAGTGGTGATGCGCCGCGCAGGGATCGAGATCGCTGCACTCTCCGCGGCCGAGAAGGCAGGCGGTCGTCGTCGGGAAGGCGTCGAAGTGCTCGATGACCGCCGAGAGCGTAGTTTCGCGCGCCGGACGGCTGAGCTGGAAGCCACCCCCGGGGCCTCGCGTCGAGACGAGGACGCCACCCCTGGCCAGGGCGTGGAGGATCTTCGAGAGGTAGTTGCGGGGCACGTCGAGGCTTTCGGCGATGTCGTCCACCCGCACGGGGCCGCGCGCGTCCGACTCGGCGAGGCAGAGGGCCGCCCGGAGCGCGTACGTGGCGGTCTGGGAGAGGATCACCGCTCGGAAGTCCGGGGGCCGGGCCGTGCGCGCATGCCGCCCTCCACGAGGCTTGTGCCCAGGGATGATGTAATTATCATGAGAATATGAGACATCTCTGCCTCGCGCAAGCGCGGAGGTCGCCTCCGTGAGCGTGGCGGTGCGTCGGCTCCAAGATGTCGGGCGCGCGGGTCTGGCCCGGTGCGACCGCGCGGCCAACGCCCTGTACGGCTGGCGGTACAACCCCCTCTACCACTCGGGGGCGCTCGCCGTCGGATGCTTCATCGTCCTCTCGGTGACCGGCCTCTACCTCCTCCTCTTCTACCGCATCGGCTCGCCGTACGAGTCGGTCGCGGGGATCACCGGGCAGACGTGGACGGGCCGCTGGATCCGTAGCCTGCACCGCTACGTGTCGGACCTCGCGATCGTGGCCGTGCTGATCCACGCCGTTCGCATGGCCGTGCAGAATCGGGCTTGGGGCCCGCGCTCCCTCGCGTGGATCTCCGGCATCGTGCTGCTCGGGGCCTTCCTGGTCTGCGGCTGGACGGGCTACGTGATGGTGTGGGACGTTCAGGCGCAGCTCCTGGCGGCCGAGGGGGCCCGCCTCTTCGACCTCCTGCCGCTCTTCTCCGAGCCGATCGGCAGGACCTTCGTGGGTGAGCGCGCCATCCCCAGCGCCTTCTTCTTCCTCAACCTCTTCGCGCACATCGCCATTCCGGTGGGCATCCTGCTCATCCTGTGGATCCACGTCAGCCGGCTCGCGCGCACCTACCTCATGCCGCCGAAGCGGCTCTTCTGGGGGATGGTCGCGGCCTTCACGGCGGCTTCCGTGGTGTGGCCCGTGGGCATGGACCCCGAGGCCGAGCTGCTGCGGTTGCCGGAAGCCTACTCGCTCGACGTCTTCTACAACGCATGGGTCCCGCTCTCTCGGGACCTGCCGCCGGCCCTGAGCTGGAGCTTCGTGGCGGCGCTCCTCGCGCTCGCGCTCGCGGTGCCGTGGCTGACGCGGGCCCCGGCCAGCGGGGCAACCGCCTCCTATGTGAACCCACGCTTCTGTACCGGATGCGAGCAGTGCTATCACGACTGTCCCTACGAGGCCATCAGCATGGTCCGGCGCGACGACGGTCGAGACGGCTTCGTGGGCCTGGTCGATCCGGCCAAGTGCGTGAGCTGCGGGATCTGTGCGGGATCGTGCGCGCCGATGGGCGTGGGGCCCCCGGGAAGGACCGGCCGCGACCAGCTGGTCGGCGCGAGGGAGTTCCTGGCCCGCGCGACGCCGTCACCCGACGACATCGTCGTCCTGGGGTGCGAGAACGCCGCCGCGGGCCGGGTGGCCGAGGACATGCCGGGCGTGCACGTGCTGCCCGTGTCGTGCGCCGGGAGCCTCCACACCTCCGTCATCGAGCTCCTGATCCGAGCCGGGGTCGGAGGCGTCGTCGTCGCGACGTGCCCACCGCGGGACTGCTGGAACCGGGAGGGCGTTTCCTGGCTGGAGGAGCGCGTCTACAACGAGCGGGAGGCCGAGCTCAAGGACCGGGTCGACCGGCGCCGGCTGCGCATCGTGTACGCCGCCCAGGCGGAGCGAGACCAGCTCCGGGCCGAGCTCGACCGCTTTCGCGCTCAGGTGCGTGCGCTCGGTCGGGCGCTGGGCGAGCGTGGGTTCGACGTCGGGACCGCCTGTGATCCGCCCCCGGTCTCGGTGGCGGAGGAGGTGGGATCGTGAGCGTGGCCCGACGGCTGGCATCCACGGCGGTCTCCGCCGTCGTCGTTCTGGCCATCGCGGGGCTCTCGCGGCTCCCGTGGACGGATGCGGACCGGGACGGGGCGCTCGTGAGGCTCTCGTGGCGCCTGGCGGGCGTCGCCATCGAAGAGTGCCGAACGCTCTCACCCGAGGAGCTCGACGCGCTCCCGGCCCACATGCGCAGGCCGGAGGTCTGCACGGGGAGCACCGCTGCGTACGCCCTGACCGTGGACGTCGACGGAAGGCGGCTGCTGGGGGATACGGTCCGCGGGGCGGGCGCCCGCCGGGATCGCCCGTTGTATGTCCTCTACGACGTGCCGGTCGCGCCGGGCGCCCACGACGTGCGCGTCGGCTTCGAGGCGATCCTGCCTCCCGGCGTCGAGCCCGAGGATCGGCCGTTGAGCTTCGGATGGGCCGACCGGGTCGAGCTCGAGTCGGGACAGATCGCGCTCATCACCCTCGACGACGCGGGGACCCGGCTGCTGCGCGCGGTCGGCGCGGCGGGTGGGCAGGGGGGCTTGCCCGGCGCCGGACTTCGCTGAAGTCTTGCGCCCATGTCCCTCAGCTACGAGTTGGACGGCGAGTTCCTCCGCTACACCGTCGAGGGAGACGTCGATTTCCAGGAGGGCTTCGCCGTCTTCCAGCAGGGCCTGGCCGAGGCGGAAGCGACGGTCGCCGCCGGGGGGGCTCCCCGGCCGGTGCTCTTCGACATCCGCGCGTCGAAGGAGAGGCGCTCCGCCGAGGAGCTCAAGGGCATCGCCACGGCTCTCGGTCGGCACCGGGGCACGGTCGCCGACCACTGCGCCATCGTCGTGAGCACGCCCCTGTACTACGGGCTCGGCCGGATGTTCGGGCACTTCGCCGAGGAGTACGGGATCACGATGGAGATCTTCGACGATCCCCTCGAGGCGGAGGCCTGGCTGAGGGCTCCCGCGCCCCGGTACGACTAGGGCCTGCAGCAGATGAGCGATTGGCATCGATCGAGCTTCGCTCGATCAGTCGCGGCTGGCCCGGCGGCTCGGTGCGCTGGTGGGCCGCGCGGTTCGGGCGGCGCTGCATCCGCCCTGACCGCGTTGCCCTTCCTCCAAACAGCGCTCCGATTCGTCGTCGTCGCGCCTTGTCGGGTGCGGCGCCGCGCCACCGGCCCGGGGGCTCAGTCCGTCGCGTCGGCGGGGCGGAAGAGGAGCAGCGGGTCGTGCGTGCCTCTCAGAACCTTGTCCGCCGCGCTCCCGAGGATGGCGCGGCTCAGGCCGGTGCGCCCGTGGGTGGCCATGGCGATCATCTCGGCGCCCACCGCCTCCGCCTCGCTGAGGATGCCTTGGCCCGGCTGCGTGTCGACCGCGACCGACGTCGTGACCCTGAAGCCGCGCCTGCGCAGCCGCTCGGCGTGAGCCTCGAGGTACTCGGCCGCCCCCTGCTTCGCGTCGTCCACGATCTTCTGGTTCATCTGGGCCGTGTGCGGGAGATACGGCGACGACACGTCGAAGGGGTAGGAGACGATGCGTGTGAGGTGGTATGCGGAGTCGAACAGCTCGCCGAACTCGATCGCGTGGTCCAGGGCCCGCTCCGACAGCTCGGAGCCGTCCAGCGGCACCAGCAGCGTGTCGAAGTGATACGTGAAGGAGGTCGGGGCCTCCGCATCCTCGTCGGGCCGCACGAGGACCGCGGGACGGTCCGCCTGGCGCACGAAGCCGTCCGCCACGGAGCCGAGCCAGATCCGCGACAGCGCGCCCCTTCCGTGAGACGCCATGACCACGACGTCGGCCCCGAAGCTGGCGGCCTCCTCCTGCAGGCGCTCCACGGTGTGTCCGCTCAACACCGCCGTCGAGATCTCGCCGCCCTTCTGGTCCTCGAGGCGGCTCGTGACGTCCTCCAGGTACTTGTGGCTCCATTCGACGGCCGCGGACTCCCAGCCCTCGTAGGCGAAGGAGGTGACGGGCTCGAGCACCGACACCAGGCGCACCTTCGCCCCGGTCTTGCGAGACAGGGTGAGCGCGAGCGGGAGCGCCGCCTCCGCGAACGCGGATCCGTCGAGCGGGACCAGGATCTTCTCGTACATCGATCCTCCTTGCGACTCCGGTGTACCGTTCGCGCGGGAGCGAGCCTCCCGGGGGCGCACGTCCTTCGCGGGGCTCATCGCGTTACGTACATTCTCAGCCATCGGTCCCACCGGGGATGTCGGGGAGTATGCGTCGCCCGAGGTGGGGGATGGACCGCAAGAATTGTGGGAAAAGTCCCTGCCGGGAAGGCTCCGAGAACCGTTTCAGCCATGCTGTCGAGCGACGAATACAGGGCGATCTTCGAAGCCTCGCCGGACGGGTGCCTGCTGGTCTCGTCCGAGGGTTTCATCCGGGGGGCCAACCCCCGGATCGAGGAGCTGTTCGGCTGGAGCGCCGAGGAGCTGCTCGGTCAGCCCGTGGAGGCGCTGATTCCCGAGGCGGCGCGCTCGAAGCACTCCGGCCACCGGGCCGGGTTCGTCGCCGAGCCCCACAACCGGCCGATGGGTGTCGGCCTCGACCTCACGGGGGAGCGCCGCGACGGCTCCTCGTTCCCGGTGGAGGTCAGCCTCAGCCCGTGGCGGCATGCCGACGGGACCTTGAGCGTGATCTGCACGGTCCGGGACGTCTCGGCCTACCGGCGCCTGCGCAACTTCTCCGAGGGGGCGCTGCGGGCCACGGAGGAGGAGCGCAAGCGGATCGCGCGGGAGCTCCACGACGACACCGCGCAGCGACTCGCCACGCTCATCCTCAGGGTCCGCGCCCTCGTCAACGTCAAGGACGAGGCGGCGCGCCGCCACCTCTTCCGGGACGTGCGGGCCGAGATCGTGGAGGCGGCGGACGGCGTGAAGCGGATGTCCCGCGGACTGCGGCCCCCGGAGATCGAGGAGGTCGGGCTCGTGCTCGCGGTGCAGGCCCACGTGCGCAGCCTGCAGGAGGCGGGCGGCTTCGAGGTCGACCTCGACATGGGCGTCGTCGACCCCTTCCTCGAGGTCACGGCGAAGCTGGCGGTGTACCGTATCATTCAGGAGGCGCTCTCGAACGCGCGCCGCCACGGGCGCACGAACCGGGCCTCGGTCCGCCTCGACCGTGACGGGGAGGAGATCGTCGCGGTGATTCGTGACCGTGGTCGGGGATTCACGCTGGCCGACGCGAGGGACGGCCAGAGAGGCTTGGGATTGATCGGCATGCAAGAACGGGCGACGATGGTCGGGGGCAGGCTGGCGATCGAGGCCGTGCCCGGGGAAGGGACCACGGTTCGCGTGTCGGTGCCGATCACGGAGGGCTCGGATGCCTAGGACGATCAGGGTCTTGTTGGTCGACGACCACACGATGTTCCGGGCGGGGATCAAGGCCCTGCTCGAAGCGGAGGGCCGCGTCGAGGTCGTCGGCGAGGCCTCGTCCGGCGACGAGGCGGTCGATCGCGTGCGGGAGCTCAAGCCGGACGTCGTCGTGATGGACCTCGCGATGCCGGGCTCGAACGGGCTCGAGGCGACCCGTCGCATCACCGCCCTCGACCTGAACACCGCCGTTCTCGTCCTCACCGTGCACGCCGAGGAGGAGTACCTCGTCCCGGTCGTCGAGGCCGGGGCCAGCGGGTACCTCACCAAGACCAGCGCCGACACAGACCTGCTGGAGGCCATCAAGGTCGTGTCGCGAGGCCAGGTCTTCCTGCCTCCTTCGGCGGCCACCCTGCTGCTGCGCCGCTACAAGGACGCCGAATCCGAGGACTCGGCCGGACTCGGTGACCTGAGCACGCGAGAGCAGGAGGTCCTCGCCCTCACGGCCGAGGGGTTCAGCTCGCGCGAGATCGGGCAGAAGCTCTTCATCAGCCCCAAGACGGTCGACACGTACCGCTCGCGGATCATGGACAAGCTGGGGCTGACGCATCGGAGCGAGCTGGTGCGCTTCGCGCTCCGGGTGGGCCTCCTCAAGGAGATCTGAAGGGAGGTCCGCGCGGCCTCCTCCGGATCGCCTCTGGGCCGGCCGCCGCGCCGGTGTCCCTCTTCGCAGCCCCCGGTTGACGCCGGGTCGTCAGGGCTTTAGGTTGGCCTAAATACTTTAAATTAGTGCCGCCTAAAATCTGAGTGGAGTCATGTCCCCACGCGGGCTTGGCCTTTGGCCCTGCTTCGTGCTCACCCTCGCCGGCTGCGATCTGCTGACCCCGGGGGCCCCGCCCGAGAACGAGGTGTTGGACGGCACGATCGAGGGCATGGTCGCGTCGCAGGTGGCTCGGCACCTTGCCGGCGACGCCGAGTTCGGACGCCGCTTCGCCGTGGCCGACGGGCTCGGTCCCGTGTTCGTGGCGACCTCGTGCGAGCAGTGCCACGCCGGAGACGGGAAGGGTCACCCGTCCTTCAACCTCGTCCGCTTCGGGCGGACCGGCCTCGGTGGCTTCGACCCGATGGTCGAGTACGGCGGCCCGCAGCTGCAGCACCGGTCGATCCCGGGGTATCCTGCGGAGCGGGTCCCCTCCGAGGCCAGCGGGGTGTCCGCCCTGACGCCGCCGGCCGTGACGGGCCTCGGGTTCCTGGACATGGTCGCGGACGAGACGCTGATCGCGCTCGCCGATCCGCAGGACCGGGACGGTGACGGGATCTCCGGCCGCCTCCAGCTCCACGCGCCGACCGAGCTCATCGAGACCGTGCTCGAGCTGGAGGCGCGCGGCTCTCCGGACCCAGACGCGCGTGGCCGGATGGTGGACGGTCGCTACATCGGCCGATTCGGCAAGAAGGCCCTCACCGTCAACCTCCTTCATCAGACGGTCGGCGCCTACCACCAGGACATGGGCATCACGAGCGACCTCCTCATGGAGGACCTGTTCAATCCGGCCGCCGGCAGCCGCGTCTCGGACGGGTCCGCGGATCCCGAGGTATCGAGCGCCGCCGTGGCCGACGTCGTCTTCTACCTGAAGACGCTGCGTGCGCCGGCCCGGCGCGACGCGGCCCACCCGGAGGTGCTCGCGGGCGAGCAGCTCTTTGCCGACATCGGGTGCGAGGGCTGCCACGTCCCGACCCTGCGCACGGGCGACTCGGAGCTCGACGTCCTGGACCGCGTAGAGTTCCACCCGTACACCGACTTGCTCCTGCACGACATGGGTCCGGAGCTCGACGACGGGTACACCGAGGGCCGGGCCCTCACCTCCGAGTGGCGGACGCCCCCACTGTGGGGGATCGGCATCCAGGAGCGCTTCCAGGGCGGGCAGGCCTTCTATCTACACGACGGGCGCGCGCTCAGCCTGCGTCAGGCCATCGAGCTCCACGGAGGCGAAGGGGCCCGGTCTCGCGATGCGTTCCGCTCGCTCCCGCCGGACGACCAGGAACGGCTGCTCCGCTTCCTGCGCTCGCTGTAACGACCCCGGAGGCCGGATGCATCGCCGCGATTTCCTACGGAGTCTCCCGAAGATGACGACCGGGCTCGTCGCGGGAGGAGCGGCGCTGCCGCTGACAGGGTGCGCCGGCACCGTCTACGTCGCACCGCGTGTGCGCGGCGGCGGCCTGGTGATTCCCGCTTCGTCGCTGGCGGACGAGGGCGTCTTCGTCCAGCCACCCGGGATGGGCCGCCCCCTCTACCTGCACCGCGACGAAGCGGGCGAAGTCGTCGCCGTGCTGGCGTCGTGCACCCATCAGGGGTGTCAGCCGGAGCCCTCGGCGGACCGCCTCGTGTGCCCGTGTCACGGCAGCGAGTTCAGCCGCTCGGGATCGGTGCTGCAAGGGCCCGCCGAGCGGCCCCTCGCCCGCTACCCGGTCCGCGAGGAAGGTGCCGAGCTCGTCGTCCTCCTGGACAGGGTGCCGCGATGAGGCCGCGGGGGCTCGCCACGCTGCGCCGCGCGGCCACGGTCCTGGCTGCGCTGGCCGTGAGCTCCCCGTCGCTGGGAGCCCAGGTCGACTCGACGCTGGCTCAGGAGGGCCCGTACGACCGTCCGTTCATCGGTTCGATCTCTTCGGTCTCCGTCGGCGGTTACGTCGAGGGGAACACGAACTACTTCGTCGAGGAGGGCGTCAGCGAAGGCTTCTCGATGGAGCTGAGGCGCTTCAACATCTTCCTCTTCTCACAGCTGTCACAGCGCATCCGCTTCTTGTCGGAGCTGGAGTTCGAGCACGGGACCGAGGAGATCGCGCTCGAGACGGCGCTGGTCGACGTGCAGATCCGCCCGTCCCTGGTGGTTCGCGGTGGGGTGATCCTGCCTCCGCTGGGCTTTCTGAACCAGAATCACGACAGCCCGCGGTGGGACTTCGTCGAGCGCCCGCTCGTCACGACCGACATCATTCCCTCGACCCTGTCCGAGGTGGGCTTCGGCGCGTACGGGAAGCTCGCGTCCGGAAGCCTCCTCGTCTCCTACGATGCCTACCTCACCAACGGACTCGGCGAGCGTGTGGTCGGCAACGATCTCGGCAGGACGGACATTGCCTCCGGTCGCGGAGGCGAGCAGCTCGCGGAGGACAACAACGGCTCGCCCGCGGTGTCGGGGCGCGTGGCGCTCCGGCATACGGGGCGCGGCGAAGTGGGGGTCTCGTACTATGGCGGCTACTACAACTCGTTCCGCGCGGAAGGCCAGGAGGTGGACGAGCGCAGATGGCTGCGGATCGCCGCGCTGGACTTCGGCGGGCGGGTCGGGTCGGCGGAGGTGCGCGGCGAGGTCGCGCACGCATCCATCGACGTCCCACGTGGCTTGGGCGAGCTCTTCGGCGACACGCAGTGGGGTGCACACCTCGACCTCGTTGCGCCCGTGTGGCGGCCGAGCCTCGCCGGCTATGCGGGTGCCGTGCTCAGCCTCGCGCTGCGCCTGGAGCGGGTCGACTTCAACGTCGGCACCTTCGCCTCGACCGGTCGTGACATCGGCGACGAGATCACCGCGGTGACGCCCGGCGTGAGCTTCCGGCCGTCGCCCGGCACGGTCTTCCGGGCGAACTACCGCTACCGCTGGACGACGGATTTCCCCGGCAACGACGCCACCCGAGCCGCCGGCTTTCAGCTCGGTTTCGCGACCTACTTCTGAGGCCCTCCGGGGACCGCTGCGGGGCGGTTCGGACGCGGGCTCCGGACGACGGCGGCCGGCAGGGCGGCCGCGGGCCGGCAGGCAGGCCCCGGGATCAGCGGGGGTCGATCTCGGCGTAGACGCCCGTCGTCCCGTCCGACCCGAAGGAGAGAACCCGGTACGGCTGCGGGTTGCGTCCCTCCATGCCCGGAGACCCGAGGGGCATGCCGGGCACGGCGATTCCGGAGATCTCGGGACGCTCGTCCAGGAGCCGCTTGATCTGGTCTGCCGGGACGTGGCCCTCGACCGCGTAGCCGCCGACCAGCGCGGTATGACAGGAGGACATGGGGACCGGCACGCCGGCTTCGCGCTTGACGCTCATGAGATCGGTCACGTTGCGCGCATCGACGGTGAAGCCGGCCGCCTCGAGGTGCTCCACCCAACCGTTGCAGCACCCGCACGAGGGCGTCTTGTACACGAGCACGGTCGGCAGGTCCGAGGCGGTCGCCTCGACCCGGGCCGCCGACGCGCCACCGTCGGCCGGCTCGGCCTCGGCACAGGCCGCGGCGGCGCCGAGGAGGGAAAGAGTCAGGAGACGGCGCATCTTCGTTGTCGTCCTGTTCACGTGAGCAGGGAGACCTTCCCGGGGGGCTCCACTAGCGCTCCGCCCGAGTCGGAGTGAGCATCTGATCGAGCGCGGCGCGGTCCAGCCAGCGGCCGCGGATCATGACCCCGAGCGGTCGCCTCAACACCGTCAGCGTCTCGCGGGGGTCTCCGTCCAGGAGCAGGAGATCCGCGCGGGCCCCGACCTCGACCGTGCCGAAGCGTGCGGACGCGTCCACGCGCTCGCGGATGAAGCGTCCGGCTTGGCTCGTGGCCGTGGCGAGGGCCTCGAAGCCGCTGAGGCCGGCCTCCCGCAGGGCCTGTAGCTCGTCGTGCAGCGAGAACCCGGGAACCATACCGGGCAGGCCGGCGTCCGTGCCGGCGAGCATCCGCACCCCCGCGGCGTGGAACGAGTCGACGAGGGGACCGTGGAAGGCCAGCATGTCCGCGATGCGGGCTCGGCTTTCGGGGGTCGTCTCCGCGAAGGCCCGCGAGGAGGCCCAGGACTTCCTCAGCGAGGGTGGGAGGAACTCCGCCCCCGCGTGGGCGAGGGCAGCGGCCGGCGCCGGGCCCGTCCCCCACTGCTCGAGGGTATTCTCGAAGGTCGAGATCCCCGGCATCAGCCACGTCCCCGAGGTCGCCATGGCGGCGGCGACGTCGCCCAGAGCGCTCGGCTCGAGCGTCATGAACTCGGTGTAGATGAGCTCCTCGGCGTGCGACACCGCGGCCTGCCCCTGCTCGAGCACTGCCGAGATGGGGAGCTCGCGCGGCGCGTGGCCCACGATCGGGATGCCCTCGTCCCGGCCGGCCCGGGCCAGCGCCTCGAAGGATTCGCGATCGAGGTCGCCGTGCAGCTTCACGAAGTCGTATCCGGCCTGCTTTTGCCCCCGCACGAACCTCTGCGCATCGGCCGGTGAGCGCACGGAGGAGCCATCGGCGAAGGGACCGGCGGTGTAGATCGTCGGACCGGCCAGCTCACCCCGGCCCACGCGCTCCCGAACCGCGAGATGGCGCCGCTCGCCGTCCAGGTTGAACACGGTGGTGACGCCGTTGGCGAGGAAGAGGGGGAGCACCTCCTCGGGCCGGTCGCCCAGGTGCACGTGCGCGTCCGTCAGGCCGGGCGCGAGGTACCGGGTGCCCCCCCCGTGGATCACGCGGGCGCCCGCGGGTGGCTCGACCACGCCCACGTCGCCGATGCGCGTCACGAAGCCGCTCCGGACCACGACCACCTGGCGGCGGAGGATCCGATCTCCGTCCATGGGGACCACGTTCACGTCGTGGAAGGCGACCGGAGGAACCTCGACCGCGCTCGTGACCGCACCTCCCGCGTCCACGACGGGGCGCACGTGCGTCTCCCGGTGGCGTGTCGACCTGTTGTGCAGGAGGAGGGCGGAAAGCGTGCCGACGACGAGGACCAGTCCTGCGGTATCCTTGGTCGCCAGCTTCATGCCACCCCCCGAAACCGTGTGAGCCCCGCCGTTCGCCGACCGGGTGGCGGCGTTCCCGCCACGAGCCGGCCGGTAATCCTACCCCAAGAAGGCGCCCCCGTCGATTCCGAGCCGACCTCGACCTCGTGGCGCGAAGACCCGTCGGCCCCTGCTTCGGTGGTCGGGGTCAGCGGTTCGCCTCGAGCTCACGGGCCCGGGCGCCCGCGAGCTCGGCCGCCTCGAGGGCGCGACCGACGGCGCCCGCACCCGGGACCGGCATGTTCGCGATCAGCGTATCCTTCTGACCCCTCGTGAGCGTATCCACTGCGGTCCGGTACTCCTCGGACCGATTCCCGCAGGCGGCCAGGGCGGTCCATCCGAAGACCGCGGCTGCCACCCACGCGCCTCGCTTCATGGCGAATCCTCCGTGATGGGGAGGCGCTCCGGGCGCGGCTGGCGCTGTCGCGCGTGGCCGGACCCGTCGCAAGTTCCTGGGATGCGTCATCTCCAAGGTAGGACGGGTCGGCCCGGGAGCGCTGCACTCCGGTCCGCCGCGGGCCGCGGCTGCCGGCTGCCCCGCGGTCATCGGTCGGGGGGGCGGCGAAGGTGACCGACGCCGGCGCTCGCCCGCCCGCGGGCTCGCACCAGCCACCGGTCGCGCGCCGCCGCGGCCCGGGGCTCGGCGCGCGGATCCTCGCGGGCATGGTCGTGGGCTCCGCGCTGGGAGCGCTCCTCGGCGCACGCGCGGATCTGTTCCAGCCTCTGGGCGACCTCTTCATACGGCTGCTCGTGCTGGCGGCCGTGCCCCTCGTGTTCTTCAACCTGCTCGCCGGGCTCACCGCGCTCTCCGACGTGCGCACCTTCGGTCGGCTCGCCGGCAAGATCATGAGCTACTACGTCGGCACGGACGTGGTCGCGCTCGCTCTGGGGGCCGGGGCGATGGTCGTCCTGCGGCCGGGCGTGGGCATGCGGATCACCGGCGAAGCGCCCGACGGACTCGGTACGGTGCCGTCCGTGGCCGAGGTCCTCCTGGGGATGATCCCCTCGAACGTCTTCCAGGCCTTCACCGAGGGCAACGTCGTCCAGCTCGTCTTCGTCGCGGTGCTCCTCGGCATCGCCACCGTCCTCCTGCCCGAGGCTCCCCGCGCTCGCCTGGGCGCTGCGTACGCCGACGTGGCGGCGCTCCTGCGCCGGCTCGTCGATCTCGTCCTGGTGGTGGCTCCGGTCGGGATCGGGGCTCTCATGGCCGTGACCGTCGGGCGCCACGGCGCCGCGCTCGTCGGACCGATGAGCCGCTTCCTGCTGGGGGTCTATGGTGCCCAGCTGCTCGTGTTCGCCGCCTACATGATGATCCTGAGGGCGTTCACCGACCATCGTCCCGCCTCCTTCCTGCGCGACACGGGACCGCTGTGGGCGACCACCGCGGCGACGACCTCCAGCCTCGCTTCGCTGTCGGTGGCGCTCGAGACGGCCGAGAAGATCGAGCTGCCGCGATCGGTGTACTCCTTCACCCTTCCCCTCGGTGCGCAGCTCAACAAGGACGGGACTTCCGTCATGCTGGGGGCGGTGCTGATCTTCACCGCGCAGGCAGCCGGGGTGGAGTTCTCGGCGACGGCGTTCGCCACCGTGCTCCTTACCGGCCTGCTCCTCTCCGAGGGCTCCGGGGGCATCCCCGGGGGCGGCTTCGTCATCGCGCTCATCTACGTTCAGGCGTTCAACCTCCCGATCGAGGTGGCCGCGATCGTGGGTGGCATCTACAGGCTCGTCGACATGGGGAACACGACCGTGAACGTGATGGGTGACATGGTGGGGACCGCTCTGGTCGCATGCTCGGAGCGCCGGCGCCCGGCGTCGACGTCGTGAACGCCGGGATCCGCGCGCTGTTTCCCGGCGTGCAGGACCAGACGTATGTGGACATTGCGGCCCGCGGGCTCGTGCCGCTCCCGATCCGCGACGTCGTCGACGCCTACCTCGACGACTGCGTCGCGGGGACGAGCGACAAGGACCGGCTCCGCTCGGAGGTGGACGAGACCCGCGGGTCCTTCGCACGCGCCATCGGGGCCGACCCGGACGAGGTGGCGATCACGAAGAACGTCTCCGAGGGACTCAACCTCTTCGCGGCGAGCCTCGAATGGCGGCCCGGCGACAACGTGGTCGTTTGCCCGGAGCTCGAGCATCCGAACAACATCTACCTCTGGCTCAACTTCGTGCGGAGGCACGGCGTCGAGGTCCGCGCGATCCCTTCGTCCGACGGACACGTGCCGGTCGGCGCCATGGCCGAGGCGATGGACGAGCGTACCCGGGTCGTGACCTTTCCGATCGTGTCCTTCGCGCCGGGCTTCCTGACCGACGTGCCCTCCCTCGTCGAGGCGGCTCGCCGGGTCGGGGCGCTGACCCTGGCCGACGCGGCGCAATCGATCGGCTGCCTGCGCACGGACGTCCGGGCCCTGGGGGTGGACGCGCTGGCGGTGGCCACGCAGAAGTGCCTTCTCAGCCTGTACGGGTCCGGCTTCCTGTACGTCCGCCGCGACGTCGCCGAGACGCTGATCCCGATCCACGTGGCGCGCTTCGGCGTCGACCTCGGGGACGCGCACGAGACGGCGTACGCCTCGGACGAGCTGCGCTACCAGCCCGGCGCGAGGCGCTTCGACCTGGGCAACTACAACTACGTGGGGATGAGCGCGGTCCGGCGTGCTCTGCAGCTCCTGGACGAGATCGGCGTGGACGCGATCGAGGACCACGTGCGCGGCCTCGCGGCCCGGCTCGCCGAGGGCTTCCTCGATCTGGGCTTGCCCGTGGTGGGCGGCCGTCCGGGACCGCATCTGGCCCATATCGTCTCGGTGGGGTCGCTCGGCGGCGGGCGCCACGACACGGCCGACGACCCGGCGACGAACGACCTGCACCGGTATCTTGCGGCCCGGCGCGTGCGGCATTCGCTGCGCGCGGGCGTGCTGCGCTTCTCGTTCGGCGTCGACAACGACGCGAGCGACGTGCGCCGCGTGCTCGAGACGGCGCGGGGATGGCTCGAGGGCAGGAGAGGAGGGGCATGACGCACCGCAGTGGGAAACGGAGCGTGAGCAGGCATGGGATGCGGGCCACGCACCCGCTGGCGCGGGGCGTC
>JBFFWJ010000015.1:0-17249 GCA_041570315.1 Longimicrobiales bacterium
ATGGCTCAGGGCGCGGGTTGCATGCCTCGCTGGCTGAGCGCCGTGGCGGCGCTGACGCTGGCTGGCTGCTCGGTCGGCGGGCCGCTGGTGGCGCCCTCGGGGGCGCTGCCTGCATTCGATGGGCTGCATCTGGTTGCCGCGGACGGCACCCGGCTCGTGTGCATCGAGAACGTGCACGGAGCCGCCGGCTGCAACGACCTGGGCGCGGAGCTCGGCCTCTGGTCGCCCAAGGAAGAGGGAAAGGACTTCGACCTCTCGCTCAGCAGCATGCAACCGCTCGACCCGTTCCGGAAATACCTCACGATCGTCAGCGACACCGACTGCAGGATGGCCGACGCCTTCCAGCCCTCCGAGATCGGCGGCGATCACTTCCGGACCACGGCGGTCTTCCTGACGCAGGCCCACCCGAAGCAGACCGAGGGCTCGGACCTCTTCGTGGGGACGTCCTTCGACCAGATCTACGCGCAGCGCTTCGGCGACGCGACGCCGATCCCGTCGATGCAGCTCACGATCGAGAACGTGGACCAGGCCGGTGGCTGCGCCTACGGCTACGCCTGCGCCTACACGGACACGATCAGCTGGGCCTCTCCCTCGCAGCCCCTGCCGATGATCCGCGATCCGCGGGCCGTGTTCGAGCAGCTCTTCGGAGCGGGCGGAACGGCCGAGCAGCGCGCCGAGCGCCTGCGCACCGACCGCAGCATCCTCGACTGGGTCATGGGAGAGATGAACGGCCTGCGCCGGCAGCTCGGAGCCGCGGACCGGCAGCGGCTCGACCTGTACACGGAGAACATCCGCGAGCTCGAGCAGCGCATCCGGCGCATCGAGCAGCAGAACACGAGCGGCGACGAGCGTGAGATTCCCGAGGCTCCGGTGGGTGTCCCTGACTCCTTCTCCGAGCACATGCACCTCATGTTCGACCTGCAGGTGCTGGCCTTCATGTCCGACACGACCCGGATCTTCTCCCTGAAGATGGGCCGTGACGCGTCGCCGCGCGTCTACCCCGAGAGCGGGACGGACAGCCCGTACCACGCGTCCTCGCACCACGGCGGCCGTGAGGACCGCGTTCGCGACTTCGAGAAGATCAACCGGTACCACGTGTCGATGATCCCGTACCTCCTCGAGAAGCTGCAGAGCGTCTCGGAGGCCGACGGGACCCTCCTCGACAAGACCATGGTCATGTACGGCTCGGCGATGGCCGATTCGAACCTCCACAACCACATCCGCTGCCCGCTCTTCCTGGTGGGCGGGGCGAACGGGCTGCTGCAGGGCGAGCGCCACATCCGCGCCGACGCGGGAACCCCGATGGCCAACGTCATGCTCACGCTCCTGCACAAGCTGGGCATCGACGACATCGAGAACTTCGGCAACAGCACGGGCACCTTCGCCGTCTAGCGGGGGTGCGCTTCGGGAGTTCGGACTTCCGGGAGATACGGTACATGTTCGCACAACTCAGGGTCACGGGCCTGCGGTCGGCCTCGATCTTCTCGTTGAGCCTCCTTCTGGCCGCAGCCGCTCCGTACGCGGAGTCGCCGGTCGCCGACGCGGCGCAGCACGACGACGCCGCATCCGTTCGGGCGCTGCTCCAGCAGGGGGCGGACGTCAACGCTTCCCAGCCCGACGGCCTCACCGCCCTGCACTGGGCGGCGCTCAACGACAATCGGGAGATCCTCGACGTCCTGCTGTACGCCGGCGCGACGCTGAAGCCGCTGACGCGCGTCGGCGGCTACACGCCGCTGCACCTCGCTGCACGCAGCGGGCACGCGGAGATCGTGAGCGCGCTCCTCGAGGCGGGCGCGGACCCCGACGCTCCCACGGGCACCGGGGTGACCGCGCTGCACTTCGCGGCTCAGGCGAACTCGGCGGACGCCGTGCGCGCGCTCGTCGAGCACGGCGCCGACGTCGACGCCCCGGACGCCTTCCAGGCCCGGACTCCTCTCGTCTTCGCGGCGTCGCGCAATGCGACGGATGCCGTGTCCGCGCTGCTCGCCGCGGGTGCGGACGTTTCGCTCCAGACCGATCTCACGGACTACACGCAGCGCTCGTCGCGGGACCAGGAAGAGCAGTCCCGTCGGACCCGGGTGCGCCGAGTCGAGGC
Source organism: Longimicrobiales bacterium (assembly GCA_041570315.1). Lineage (GTDB taxonomy): Bacteria > Gemmatimonadota > Gemmatimonadetes > Longimicrobiales > Gaopeijiaceae > JBFFWJ01. Next base: position 2,096 of record JBFFWJ010000015.1, read on the forward strand.
CGGCGAGCCGCCGGAGGAGCCGCGCGGCGGGCGCGGCGGCGGGCCTCCGGGGCGCGGCGGGCCACCGAACGCGACACCGCCCGACTCCGCCGCGACACCCGACCCGGCCCCCGCCCCCGATCCGGACGAGCCCGCGGCAGAGAAGCAGGACGAGGAGAAGAAGGCCGAGGAGCCCCCGATCCGAGCCCTGTCCTCGATCGAGCAGATCGGCGTCCAGGGCGGCTTCGCCGCGCTGCACTACGCGGCGCGCGAGGGACACGCGGAGACGGCGCGTCTCCTGCTCGACGCGGGCGCGGACATCGACCAGCCGTCGGGCGGCGACCAGTCGAGCCCGCTCCTCGTGTCGATCATCAACGGGAACTACGACCTGGCCATGGAGCTGCTGGAGCGCGGCGCCGACCCGAACCTCGTCAGCGACGACGGCGCCGCTCCCCTCTTCGCCACGCTGAACATCGAGTGGTCGCTGCGGACCTGGTATCCCCAGCCCCAGAACTTCCGCGCTCAGAGGACGTCGTACCTCGACCTGATGAGGGCGCTGCTCGAGGCGGGCGCCGAGCCGGACCAGCAGACGACGACGCACATCTGGTACGCCTCCTACAACGCCGGTCGCATGGGCGTCGACTTCACGGGGGCGACGGCGTTCTGGCGCGCCGCCTACGCAGCCGACGTGGCCGCGATGAGGCTCCTGGCCGAGTACGGCGCGGACCCGAACATCTGGACGACGAAGCTTCCGGACAGGCGACGCTTCTTCGGTGATCCGCCCAACCAGACGGCGAACCAGGACGAGGAGGAGGACGAGACCGATCCCTCCGGCCTCCCGCCGGTCCCCGTCGGCGGGCCCGCCGTGCATGCCATGCACGCGGCGGCCGGCGTGGGCTTCGGCACGTCCCGCGTCGCGCAGCAGCATCGGAGCGTCCCGGGTGGATGGCTCGCCTCGATGAAGTACTTCGTGGAGGAGCTCGGAATCGACCCGAACCTGCGGGACATGGACGGCTACACGCCCCTCCATCACTCCGCGGCTCGCGGGGACAACGAGACGATCCTGTACCTGGTTTCGAAGGGGGCGGACGTCACGCTGATCGCCCGGAGCGGGCAGACGACGGCCGACATGGCGAACAGCCCCGAGCAGCGCGCCCAGCCCCATCCGGCCACGATCGCGCTGCTCGAGAAGCTCGGCTCCAAGAACAACCACAACTGCCGATCGTGCGGCGAGGGCCGCTGACGGGCCCCGGGGTCCCGACGCGGAAGGGGGGTCGAAGGATGAGTCGGTGGCTGGCCGCCGGCGCCGTCGCGGCTGCGTGCCTGGCGCCCGCGGCCTCGAGCGCGCAGGACACGGAGTGGAACCGGTACACGCTCGAGGATCTCGGTGGCGTGTTCATCCGGATCGAGGCCAACGCCGCCTGTGAGGCGATCGGGGTCACGGCCTCGTCCTTCGAGGCGGCCACGTCCCTGCGGCTCATCGAGTCCGAGGTCGGGGTGCTGACCCGCGAAGAGATGCTCGAGCACCCGGCGTTGCCGGAGCTGCGCGTCTCGCTCGAGTGCGCCGGGGGCAGCGGGGACGCCCACGCGTACGTGGTGAGCCTGAGGGTTCAGCAGGCGGCCCAGATGCTCCGGGACAACCAGATCAACCTCTCGGAGGCCGTGACCTGGTACACCTCGGTGATCGGCGTGACGACGTCCGCCGATGCCGCCGCCGACCTGCAGGACGCGCTCGACGAGACCCTCACCACGCTCGTGGAGGCGTGGACGGCCGCCAACGCGGAGACCGAAAGAGGCGGCTAGCGGGCGCCGGGCGGGCTCGGGACCCGGCCCCGCGGTGTTCCCCGTCCCGTTGCCGGCGACCCGAGTCGGGCGGCATCTTCGTGCCGCCTTTCCGCGGTGTCCCCGGACGTACGAGGAATCGTTCATGCGTCGCTCCCTGCCCCGTTCGGCCGTCCTGGCCCCCCTCTGGCTTCTGGGCCTCCTGCTCCTGCCTCGGCCCGCGGCGGCGACGTGGTCGGTCATCGCCGTCGACACACGAACCGGACGGGTCGTGATCGCCTCGGCCACGTGCGTATCCCAGGAGGGGCTCGAGGGCTTCCCGTCGAGAGGCCTCATGGACATCCAGGCCATCGTGGTGCCGGGGATCGGCGTGGCCGCGGCGCAGGCCGGGGTGGATCGGACGCGAGCGAACCAGGAGCTGATCTACGAGCAGCTCAAGGAGGGTACGCATCCCCGTCTGATCCTGGAGATGCTCAGGGCGGACCCGGACATGCAGCGGCGGCAGTTCGGCATCGTGGACATGCAGGGTCGCTCGATCGGGTTCTCCGGCCGGGAGAACCGGCCGGCATCCCTGGCGCGGCAGGGTCGAGTGCCGGGCACCGGGATCCACTATTCCGTGCAGGGGAACATCCTGGCGTCGGACGCGGTCGTTCGGAACGCCGCGGCAACGCTGGAGGCGGCGGACGGCGACGTCGTGGACCGTGTGATGGCGGCGATGGAGGCAGCCGACGCCGCGGGTGGAGACGCCAGGTGCACCTGCGAGACGGAGCCCGTCCCCGACGCACCCTGTGACGGCCGCAACGCGCACGTCGCCTACGTCCTCGCCGCCGAACCCGACGACACCGAGGGCGACTCGTTCAACGACGGCGCCTACCATCTGTTCATCGACGTGACCGACCGTAACATCGAGCCCGACGAGAACGCCAACCCGGTGATCACGCTCCGCATGCGCTACGACGCCTGGAAAGCCCGGCGGGGGGCCGAGCCCGCGCCGGAGCTCTCCCGGGGGTGACAACCCGGAGCGGCGTCCACATAGTGAGCCGGTCCACGAGGCGGAGCCTCCACACCGAGAAGAAGACCGACATGCCACGCCGACTCGCGATCCCCTACCTCGCCCTCCTGCCCTTGCTCACCGGGTGCTCGGCGCCCGACGCCGACGCCGGCGACCAGGAAGCGGCGGTGGAGGTGCCCGCCGATCAGCTCGTGCGCACCGCCGACCCCTACGCGCGGGGCTACACCGACGACGACTTCCCGCGGGTGCAGCAGCTCGCCGACGGGGTGTACTCCTACGAGCAGCTCCGCTCCGCGGGCGACGAGAGGTTCACGACCGTGAGCCTCTTCGTGGTGACCGACGAGGGCGTTCTGGTGGCGGACGGTCAGGGAAGCGTGGAGGAGACCGAGCGGATGATCGGCCACATCGCCGAGATCACCGACCAGCCGATCCGCACCGTGGTCGTCTGCTCGGACCACGGCGACCACACCGCCGGCAACTCCGCCTTCCCGTCGGACGCGGTCTTCCTCGCACACCCCACGTCGGCCGCCACGCTCGAGGCCAGCGCCGGCAATCCGAATCGTCCGGCGGACGCGCCCCCGGTCGTCGTCCCGACCCGGCTCGTCGACGACCGTGAGGTCCTCACGATGGGCGGCAGGGAGATCCACGTGCTCTTCCTCGGCCGGGCCCACACCGGGGGCGATCTCGTCGTGTACCTGCCACAGGAGAAGATCCTCTTCATGAGCGAGGCTTTCCTCCACCGGATCTTTCCCGCGATGCGCAGCGCGTACCCGTCGGAGTGGGTGGAGATGATCGAGCGCGCGCAGGAGATGGACGTCGACACCTACGTGCCGGGCCACGGCTTCGTGGACGCCCCGCACATCCTCGCCGACGAGCTCGAGCTCTTCCAGGGAGCCATTCGCGTCGTGATCGACGAAGCGCACCGCCTCCACGAGGAGGGCTACGCGCTGGAGGACGCACAGCAGCAAGCCCTGTTCGGTGACCTGGAGAGCTGGACCCTGCGCGAGAGCCAGGGCGATCGCGCGCTGCAGCAGGTCTATGCCGAGATCGACGGCCTGCTGGACCAGGGGCGTTGATGACCGCGTCGGCCACCTTCAGCTCCGTGATCCCCGGTGTCAGGGACCGCGCGGGCAACGACCCGATCTTCGCCTTGAATGCGGAAGCCTCGCGGAGGGCGGCGCAGGGCGAGTCGATCCTCAACGCCACGCTCGGGGCGCTCATCGACGACGACGGAGCGCTCGGGGTGATGCCGACGGTCCTTGAGACGCTCCAGCGGGTCCAGTCCGGCCGCACCGCCGGCTACGCGCCGATCTCGGGCACGCCGGCCTTCCGGGAGGCGGTCGTGCGGGACCTGTTCGGGGACGGCCCCCTGGCCGCTCAGGCGATCGCGGTTTCGACGCCCGGCGGAACCGGCGCGGTCTACGAGGCCGTGGTGAACTTCACGGAGCCCGGCCACAAGCTGCTCACGACGAGCTACTACTGGGGTCCGTACGCGGAGATCGCACGGCACGCGGGGCGTGGCCTCGAGACCTTTGCGATGTTCGCCGAAGACGGCCTCTTCGACCTCGAGGGCCTCGCACAGGCGCTGGAGCGTCACGCGGCCACGCAGGGGCGCGCGCTGCTGGCGCTCAACTTTCCATGCCACAACCCGACGGGGTACTCGCTCAGCGCCGACGAGTGGCGCCGACTCGCCCGGACGGTGCGCGCGGTCGGAGAGCGGGTGCCCGTGACCCTGCTGATCGATGCCGCGTACATGCGGTTCGGTGGCGACGCCGAGACGACCTGGCTCGAGGCCGTGCCCTCGATCCTGGACTCGGCGACGGTCCTCGTGGCCTGGACCGCCTCGAAGTCCCACACCCAGTACGGGGCGCGCGTCGGGGCCCTCGTCGCGCTGCACCGCGACGGCGGGGAGCGCGAGCAGATCGCGAACGCGCTGGGGTATTCGTGCCGCGCCACGTGGTCGAACTGCAACCACCTGGGGCAGGTCGCGCTGACGGAGCTTCTCACCGACCCGGAGCTGGCGGGGCGCTGCGACGCCGAGCGTGGGGAGCTCATCGGGCTGATGCAGGAGCGCACCGAGCGGTTCAACGATGCCGCCGGCTCCGCCGGGCTGCGGATCCCGCGCTACGACGCGGGCTTCTTCGTGACGGTCTTCACCCGCGACGCGCAGGCCGCCGCGGCCAGGATGCGGGAGCTCGGGGTGTACGTGACCCCCATCGGGGGCGCGGTGCGCGTCGCCCTCTGCTCGACGCCGTCCTCGAAGATCCCCCGGCTGGTGGAGGCGCTGGAGGCGGGCGTCGCCGCCGGCGGCTAGCGTCCGGCGGCGGCGAGGCCGACGCGGATGTGCTCGTCGGACTCGGGCCCCGACATGAGGAGCCCGAGAAAGCCCTCCTCGATACGGCGCGCCACGTCGTCGGCGTTCGCCGTGATCATGTCGGGGAGCCCGACCCGCCGGGCCTGCCGCAGAACCTCCTGGTTGCCGGCCTCCCCGGCTTCCCGGTCGCCGAGCGCCCGCGTGAGGCTGCCGATGCCGCAGGCCAGCACGCTGTAGCCCGGCAGGTCGGCGATCGCCTCGACCTCCTCCAGCGCGCCCGGATCCTCGATCATGAGCATCGCGAGGACGGTGCCGTCCGGGTTCGCGGGCGACCACACGTCGGCCCCCTCGAAGAAGCCGACGGCCGTCCTCGCTTCGTCGGCGCTGCGCACGTGGGGCAGCACCACCCCGTCCGCGCCGCGCTCCAGGGCCTCGGCGACCCGGGCCCGGGCGACCTCCTCGCCCTCGGCCGAGATCGGCGGGATCCGCACGAGGAGCGTCTTCGCGCCCGCCGCCCCACCCTGGCGCAGCCCCCGGGCGATCGCCGAGATCGCCTCCGGATCGTACGACCCCTCCAGGTTCAGGAAGAGGTAGTCGTACAGCGGGTTGGCGGCGAGACGCTCCCCGCCCTCCACCGTGTACAGCGGAGGCAGGCGCTCCCCGTCCGGCCCCGTGGCCCCCCGCTCCCGCTCGCTCGGCACGAAGACCCCGAACGCGGGAGTCCCCTGCTCCCACAGCTCGATGACGCCCCTCGGCGTCGTGGCGGCAGCCGGCGGCGCGCCCTCCTCGGCGCCCGCGCACGCCGCCATCAGCCCCGCGCACGCCAGCGTCGAGCGGAGCAGCCATCCGTGGGCCCCGACGGCGCGCGGTCCCGACCCCCGCCGGAGCGGGGCGCGGTCGATCCTCATCTTCGTCGCCTCTCCGGCCCGGTCAGCGCGACCAGGGCGGCACGACGTCGTTCATGCGCGCGTACGCGATCGACTGGCCCAGATGCTCGTTCATGTGCGCCAGCAGCTGGAGGAGCACCGCCCACCGGCCGACCTCGCGACCGTACAGCGTGGTCGGCTCGTCCAACGCGGCGGGGCTCATCCCGGAGGCGACCGAGCGCACGAAGTCCATCGATTCCTCGAGGATCCGCACGACGTCGTCCTTCGCCGTGACCTCGTCCTCCCACCGTCCGTACTCGGCCGCGGTCACCGGGGTGGCGAGGCCCAGGTTCTCGTCCGGGTACATGTAGTTGTAGCGGGCGATGTGCATGTAGACCCGGGCGACCGAGGCGACCCCCTCACCCGGGCTCCAATCGTACGTGGCCTCGGGCATCGCCTCGGCCAGGGCGACGAGCTTGGAGGCCGAGGCCCCGAACTGACCCTCGAACTCCTCGAGGAAGCCCGCAGGGGCGCCCTGCGCGGCCGCCGAGGCGCACAGCGAGAGAACGGCGCCGGCGGCGACGAAGATCGGGGCGAAGCCAAGGGGTCGGGCAGACATGGAACCTCCCGGAGTCGGTCTGGAGTCCACCGAAGATAGCGACACCCCGGAGGCGCTGCGTCCTCGGGCTGGAGCGGATCACGCCGGGGGCAGATAGTGGTGCTTGTACATTCCGCGCCGGAAGAGCCAGCCGGCGAGCCACCCGAGCCATGTCAGGGGGAGGTACTTCACCTGGAGGTCGATGAGCTCGATGAGGTTCCCCTCGCAGTCCTTGGCGAAGAAGAAGGTGTGCTTGCGGGGCGAGGCCTCGGGCTCGCTCACGATCTCGACGCCCTTGCCGACGAGGTAGTCATGCCACTTCCGCGTGTTGCGCACGTCGATGCCGATGTGGGTCAGCCCCACGCGGTTCCACACCACGGGCTCGGCAGGCTCGTGCGGCTTGAACTCGAAGATCTCGAGGATGCCGCCGCCCGGCAGGCGGAGCCAGCCGATCTTGCACTCGGGCATCTCGGCATCCACCCCGAAGAAGGCACGGACCCGCTCGGGCGGGGTGTCGCCGACCCCGACGAGGCGGGCGCCGAAGTGCTCGGCGTAGAAGGAGACGAACTTGTCGAAATCGCGAACGGTGATGCCGGTGTGGCTGAACGATCGGGCCTTCACTCGGGGCCTCCGGTTCGATGACCTGTCAGGTCAGGTGGGTGTCCTGGATGTGATCGGCGGCGCGCAGCGCCTGGGCCGCGATCGTGAGCGCCGGATTCACGGCGGCCGACGACGGGAAGAACGAGCCGTCGACGACGAATAGGTTGTCCACGTCGTGGGAGCGACACCACGGGTCGAGCACGGACGTGCGCGGATCGGTTCCGAAGACGGCGGTGCCGCACTGGTGCGTGGTGTTGATCGCTCCCATCGATACCGGCACCACGAACCAGAAGCCCACGCGCCGCAGGATGCTGCGGGCGAGCTCCACGAGCTCCCGGTGCGCCTGGGCGTTCTCCGGCTTCCAGGCCAGACGGATCCGTCCGTCGGGGGTGACCGTGACCCGGTTGTCCGGGTGCGGCAGATCCTCGGTCATGGCCATCCACTCGACTCCGCACGAGAACCACAGCCGGTAGAGCCAACGGGGCACGAGCCGGGCCGCGCCCTGCCCCCCGGACTTGGCCTGGTCGGCGTGCGCCCGCCCCTGCGACTGGATCTGACCCAGGGGATAGCCCCCGTTCGGCCCCCGGAAGTAGAAGTCGTTGATCGCCACCGTCTTCGAGAAGCGCGTGCGGTGAGGGGGCGGATAGAACCCGCCCAGCATGGTGGCCAGGTGCGCCATGTAGCGCCGGCCCACCAGCCCGGACGAGTTGGCCAGCCCGTCCCGATGCGCGCTGCTCTTCGAGCGGAGCAGGAGCGCCGCCGAGTTGACCGCGCCGCACGAGACGACGAAGAGCGGCGCCTCCACCCGAACCGGCCGCCCCTCCCGCACGAGCTCGGCCGCGACGACCTTGTCGCCGGTCCCGTTCGTGACGAGGCGCTCCGCGAACGCCCTGGTCCACAGCGTCACGTCGCCCGCCTGCACCGCCGGCGACACCCCGACCACGTCGGCGTCGCTCTTCTTGCGCAGCCGGCACGGGAACGAGTTGCACGTATCGCAGAGCACGCACCCCTCCACGCCCCCGGGGTCGATCAAGCCGAGCGGCTGATGGGACGGGCTGAGCCCGAGGGCCCGGAGCTTGTCCGCGACCTCGGCGATCCGGCCCTCGTGCCGGATCGGGCCGTGCGGGAACGCGCCGCGGGGCGGCTCGGTCGGGTCCGGACCGACCTCGCCGTGCACGTGGTAGAGCCGCTCCGCACGCTCGTAGTAGGGTGCCAGCGTCTCGTAGTCGATCGGCCACGCCGGGGAGACGCCGTCCCGGTGCTGGACCTCCCCGAAGTCCTCCCTGCGCAGGCGGTAGAGGGTGCCTCCCCAGAACTTCGAGTTGCCGCCGACGCAGTAGTGCGTGTACGGCCGGAACTCCCGACCGTCCCGGTCGAGCCATCGCTCGTCGGTCCGGTAGGCCAGCCGGCCCCATACCTCCCCGGGGTCCCAGTTGGCCGACTCCTGCGGGATGAAATCGCCTCGCTCGACCACCAGGATCCGCGCCCCGGCCCCCGCCAGCGCACGCGCCACCGTTCCGCCCCCGGCGCCGCTCCCGATGATGACGAGATCGAAGCGCTCCGTCACGGCTCTCCGCGCTCCAGGCTCGCGTAGACGTTTTCCATGAGGCGATGGTCCTCCAGGGCTCGTTCCAGGCTCATCTCCGGCTCGCGTCCGGTCACGATCGCCTCGGCGAAGTCGCGGTACATGGCGCGATACCCGCGGATGTCCCGGAATCCGGGCATGGAGAACCTCGGAACCCCTCCCCCCCGCACCACGATGAAGCCCCCGTTGGACTCGAAGGTGATCACCCCGTCCCGGCCGAAGAGCTTGGACAGGCGCAGGCCTCGCAGCAGCGACGGAATCTCCCGGGAGTAGTAGAGCGCTCCGGCCGCCCCCGTATCGTATTGGAAGGCCACGAGCATGCTCTTGCGGCGGGCGTCGCCCCGCAGCGCGCCACGCCCCGACGGCGGCGGGCGAAATCCCTGGATCGTGGTGATCCGTGGCCCCAGGCTGCCGGCCACGTGCAGCCAGTGGATGCCCTCCTCGAAGAAGGCGTCGCCCCCCGCCATCTCCTCGTCGTTGCGCCAGTCCTCGGCGGTCTTGGGCTTGTGCATCACGGTCGTGAAGAGGCCGAAGACGAGCTCTCCGATCACCCCGCTCCCCAGAAGCCTGCGCAGCTCCACCGCGAGGGGCTTGTAGTGGTCGTTCTCGCCCACGAGCACGACCCGCTCGGCCAGCTCGCGCGCCGCCATCGCGGTCCGATAGTCGTCGGTGGTCGGGAAGGCCGGCTTCTCCACGAGAACGTGCTTCCCCGCCTTGAGCGCGCGCAGGGTCAGCTCGAGATGGTAGCGCGGCGGAACGGCGACGACGACCGCGTCGACGGCCGGATCGAGCATCGCCTCCTCGTAGCTCCCGAAGGCCCGCTCACCCCTGAACCGCCTGCGGAAGCTCTCCGCGCGCTCGGCGCTGCGGCTCGCGTAGCTGCAGACGAAATCCCGGCGCATCGCGCGCAGGTGCCGACTGTGCACCCGCGCGATGAAGCCGCAGCCCACAAAGGCCAGATGGATCGGCCGCCGTGTCATGTCGCCCGGCGTGCGCGACGACCCCGGCGGAGACGACTCGGCGGCGCCGACCCCGGACACGGGAGGGGCGCCGACCTCATCGATCGGAGACGGCCCTCGGCTGCCCCGCTTCCTCCTCCAGGGTCTCCAGCACCTGGCGCCACTCGAACCGGTCGCCGATGCCGCGGACGTAGTGATCCATCCACGCCATCTCGCTCACCGCCTTCACGAGCCGGTTGCGCGCGTCCGGGATCCCGTGGCTTCGGCCCGGATACATGAAGAGCTCGGTCGCGACTCCGAGCTTCTTCAGCGCCATGTGCAGCTCCACGGACTGCGGGCTGGGAACCCTCGGGTCGCCCTCCACGACGTGGATCATCGTCGGCGTCCTCGCGTTCGTGACGTACTTCAGCGGCGACTGGTCGAAGTAGGTGTCGAAGTCCTCGTACAGGAAGCCGTCGCCGACGTAGAACTGCCGGTTCCGCTGCACGTCGCTCTGCGCGTACATGCTGATCCAGTTCATCGTGCCCGCGCCGGAGCTGATCGCCTTGAAGCGGTCCGTGTGCGTGAGGATCCAGTTCGACCAGTGGCCGCCCGCGCTCCAACCCAGCGCACCCATCCGCTCCCCGTCGACGATGCCCTCGGCGATGAGGTGATCGACGCCGGTCATGATGTCGTCGAAGCCGAGCGTGAAATAGTCGCCCACGATGTCGGTGCGGTGCGCGTTGCCGTAGTTGCGCGAGCCCCGGTAGTTCGGCTTCAGCACGGCGTAGCCGGCGCCCGCGTACACCTGCGCGTTGTAGCCGCCGTTGAAGCGGAGGACGTCGGCCGACGCAGGGCCGCCGTGGATCGCGACGATGAGCGGGTAGCGCGTCCCCTCCTCGTAGCCGACCGGGTACACGAGGACGCCCCCGACCGTCTTGCCGTCGCTCGACGTCCAGTTGACCTCGACCTCTTCGCCGAGCGCGATCTCCTCGACCTGCGGGTTGACGTCGACGAGCTGCCGCCAGCGTCCGCGCTCGGCCACATCCTCGAGCCGGTCCACGGTGAAGACCGTCGGCGGCGTGCGCGGATCGGAGTAGTCGATGAGGATGACGCCCGAGTCCTCGTCCCGCGACACCGAGAGCGCCGCCCGCTCGCTCGTGACCTGACGGACGCGATCCTGCTCGACGTCCAGGGCATGCAGCTGCGTCGTCACCTTGACGCCGGCGGCGAAGTAGATGGTGCGCCCGTCGTCCGACCAGAAGTCGATGCTCAGGCTGTTGTCGAAGGACGAGCCGAGCTTGCGGAAGCCGCCGTTCCGGTCGTCCACCGCCCGCAGGTAGACCCGGTTCTCCGTCATGGAGTAGCGCTCCATGTCGTCCGGGGCCGAGAACGCGATCCAGCGCCCGTCGGGCGAGAAGCTCGCCCCGCTCTCGGAGACCTCGTGGTTCTCGGTCAGGCGCTCGACGTGCTGTGTCGCGACCTCCATCAGATAGAGGTCGGCGTAGAGACCGGAGGCCGTGATGTTGCGCTCGTAGCGCTCGGGCGATCCGCCCCGGAACGCGATCCAGCGTCCGTCGGGCGACACCTCGAAGGCCTCCACGCTGTACGAGGCGTCCTCGGCGAGCCGGCGCTCGTCTCCGCTCGCCACGTCGACCGCCCAGAGGCCGGACAGCGGCGTGATCGCGTTCTTGACGTCGACCGTGAAGCCCAGCTCGCGCCTGCGGTCCTCGTCCTCGTCGAAGGAGTCGGGTCGGGTGAAGTAGATCCGCGCGCCGTCGGGGCTCCACTCCCACTGCTCGACGCCCGCCTCCCCGCCGGTGATCGCGACGGGCTCGGCGCCGAAGAGGTCGTCGACGGGAAGGCGGTGCAGCTGCTCGCGGCCGCGCTCGCCGCTCCGGAAGACGAGCCATCGCCCGTCCGGGCTGAAATCGAAGCCCGAAACGCCTTCGGGAGCGCTCGTGATCCTGCGGGCCTCTCCACCGTCGGGGCGCATCCAGTACAGCTGATGGTCGTCCCCGTCCTCCGTCTCGCGATCGGAGGAGAACACGAAGTACGCGTCGCCCGGTCCCCACGTGGGCCGCAGCTCGTCGGCCTCTTCCGTGAACGTGAGCTGCCGGCTCGAGGCCACCCCGGCGGAGAGCGACACGACGTGGACGTCGGCCTGGTCGTCGGCCTCCTGCCAGTCGGGGGTGGTCACGGTGTAGAGCATCCATGCCCCGTCGGAGCTGGGGGTCCACGACCCGGCTCGCTCGAGCTCCTGCACGTCCATGAACGTCATCGGACGCTGCTGGCTCGAGGCCGGTGCAGGGACGGCCGCGAGCGCGGCCAGGGACACGGCGAGGAACGCTGGGATGACACGCATGGGGACCTGCGACTTCGAGGGGCACGCCAGAGGAGCCCGAGACTCCTGCGGGAACGCGGACAAGAATAACGGGCGCGCCGACCGTCGACTACGGCCCGCCGACCGCCCCCCGGCCCGACTCCCGACGGTACCGCTCGATGAGCTCCTCGGTCCGCTCGGGAAGGAGCAGGCCGTCGGAGATCGCCGCGATCTCCTCCGCCTCCTCCCAGGCGCGCTCCAGCCGCCAGAGCTCACCCTCGAGCGCCCGGCGCTCCTGCTCCTCGTGCAGCGCCATCTCCAGCGCGAGCTTGCGGTGCGCCGACATCTTGTTGATGTATCCCGGCACGCCATTGCGGTCCTGAAAACGGTTCCCCCGGACGATGTCGGCCAGGAAGTCCTCGGGATGGCCGAGCTCCTCGATCTCGCGCACGGCTGCCTGCACGGTGTTCGGCTTGCCGCCCATGCGGTTCATCTTGGGCACGATCTGCGCGACCATGCGCTCCGCCTCGGGCCCGGTGAACCACTCGGTCTTCTTCGCCTTTCGCACCTGAAGCCGGAAGCCCTCGCCGTCCTCCGCGGGCCGCAGGCGGGTGCCCAGCAGGTCCGGGCTCTTGAGCCGGAGCACCCTCCCGTCGTCCGTGCGCAGCCGGACGAGGGTCCGGCCGTTCGCCCAGAGGTTCCAGAAGCTCCCGCTCTGGGCGAGCAGCGCCCCGCTGATCACCCCGGTCGCCGCGCCCCCGACGACGATGCCGCCGAAGACCGCCATGCCGCCGATCCCGTAGAGGATCGCGCGCTTGCGCCGCCGGCCGAACTGGTCCCCGTATCTCCAGGCGGCGAACTCGGGCCGGAGGGGCCGACCGATCCGGACCAGCTCCAACCCCTCCGCGTGCCGGGCGAGCCCCACGTTCTCCGACGAGACGCGGACACGGGTGCCGCGAAAGAGACGCTCGCAGGCCTCCACGGCCTCCCAACGCTCCTCGAGCGGCGACAGGTTCCAGCGCTCGCACCGGCGGCAGACGACCCAGAGCCGGCCGCGCTCGGCGTCGAAGGCGAGCCGCCGGCCCACCGCGAACTCCTCGATCACGGCGTTCGCGCCCAGGGGCCGCTCGCAGAACATGCAGGTCTTGTACATCGCGGGCCTCCCGCGGGGCGGTGGCGGCTCCGCCCTCGTGGCGCGCCGAGCCCCGCCCCCTCGGCGTGGCAGGTTCCACCCTCTCCTACGAAGCCACCGGCCCGGCCATTCACGGCGGCCGTGAGAAAGTCTCGGCCGTGGGCGTCGAGGACGCATAACTTCGAGGAGGAGCGCCGCTTCGGGCTCGTCGCTCGCCGTCCCCCATCCCGTAGGAGATCTCCATGCGTCGGTATCGTCTTCCATGCCTCGTCCTGCTCCTGGCCTCGGGCGGGTGCGCGACGCTGCAGCAGGTGCTGGCCCTGCGGAACGTGGAGTTCGAGGTCGACCGCGTCTCGGACGTCTCGCTGGCCGGGGTCCGCCTGGACGGGATCCGCGGTTTCGAGGATCTCGGGCTGACAGACGCGGGACGGCTGGCGATGGCGGCGTCCCGACGCGACCTCCCGCTGGAGCTCCGGCTGCACCTGCGGGCGGAGAACCCCGCCGACAACTCGGTGGACGCCAGGCTCGTGCGCATGGACTGGACGCTGTTGCTCCAGGACCGTGAGACGCTCAGCGGCGTCTTCGCCGACGAGACCCTCCTGCGTCCGGGTGAGCCCACCGACGTGCCGATCTCGATGAGCCTGAACCTCGTGGAGTTCTTCGAGGGCAGCGCAGAGGACCTCGTCGAGCTCGCGCTCTCCCTCTCCGGCCGGGGCGGCGCCCCCAAGGAGGTGACCCTGCGGGCTACCCCCACGGTGGAGACGGCGCTCGGACCGATCCGCTATCCGCGGCCGATCACGATCGTGAGCCGGGAGGTCGGCCAGTAGCGTCGTGCCAGCGCGCGGCGCGGTAGCGTCGTGCCAGCGCGCGGCGCGATAGCGTCGTGCCAGCGCGCGGCGCGATAGCGTCCTACCAGCGAGCGGCGCCGTTGCTCATATTGACGGGGCAGAGGCGAGCAGGGGGACCTCTTCGAGCCGGCTCGCCTCACCCGCCTCCCGAGCCAATCGAGGTGCCGCGATTTTGCCGGACCGCAGTCGGAGCCGGCCGTGATGGGCCGGCTCGCCCGCCTCGTCGCCGAGCTGAAGCGCCGCAAGGTCGTCGCGACGGCAGGCGTGTACCTCGTCGGGGCGTTCGTGACCATGCAGGTGGTCGAGGCGGTCTTTCCGTACCTCCCCGACGAGGTCTTCGGGTACCTCCCCGTGTCGGACGAGGAGGCCGCGGGTGAGCTGGTCCTCGTCCTGCTCCTGATCGGCTTCCCCGTCGCGCTCGTGCTCTCGTGGGTGCTCCAGTTCACCCCGCCGGGGTTCAGGCGCGAGCTGACGCGTGAGGAGGCGGAGGAGGACCCGGGCGGAGCTCGAGGCCGCGCCCGGACGATGCGCACGGACTCGGTGGCGGTCCTCCCCTTCCAGAACTACAGCGCCGACCCGGAGGACGCGTACTTCAGCGACGGGATCACCGACGACATCATCGCGTCGGTCGCCCACGTGCCCGGCATCAGGGTCCTCTCGCGCTCGTCCGTGATGCAGTTCAGGGAGAGCGTCCGGACGACGCAGGAGATCGCCTCGGCGCTCGGGGTCGCCACGCTGGTCACCGGCAGCGTGCGCAGGAGCGGCTCGCAGGTGCGCATCGTCGCCACGGTCGTGGACGGCCGAACCGACGACCACCTGTGGACCGAGACCTACGATCGCGGGCTCCAGGACATCTTTCAGGTCCAGAGCGAGGTCGCGGCCCGGGTGGGGGAGGCGGTGCAGCGAGAGCTGTCCGCGGCCGACAAGAAGAGGATCGCCGGGCGCGGGACGAGCGACCCCGAGGCGTACGACCTCTACCTGCGCGCTCGCTTTCTCTGGAACCAGCGGTCCGAGGCGTCGCTCGCCGAGAGCGTCCGCTTCTTCGAGCGCGCGCTCGAGCGCGACGCCCGCTTCGCGCTGGCCCATGCGGGCCTGGCGGACGCGCACACGATCCTGGGCGTGTACGGGCTGCGAGCGCCCGGAGACGTCTTCGAGAAGGCGCGCGGGGCGGCAGGAG